>DAOVXR010000328.1 GCA_030636065.1 Sedimentisphaerales bacterium
AAAGGGCTGGACTTTCCCAATGTGGAATTAGTGGGAGTACTCAACGCGGACACGGCCCTGTCGCTGCCGGATTTTCGCAGCTCCGAGAGAACTTTTCAACTGATAGCACAAGTAGCCGGTCGCTGTGGTCGAATGCAGGACACGGGCAGGGTTGTGGTGCAAAGTTATATTACAGAAGAACCGGCAATCCGATTCGCCTGTAGTCATGATTATAAGAATTTCGCTAAATACGAGCTGAACATTCGTTGTCGCTGCGAAATGCCGCCATTCAGCCGCCTGGCGAGAATTATCATGCGAGACCCGAAGTTGGCCAAACTGGAACAAGCAGCTAAAACACTGCGGGAACGTATCGATCTGCTCGTCGGCCGTTTTCATATTGAGGCGCAGGTTCGGGGACCAATGCCGGCAGGTATTGCCCGTCTGGAGAATTATCATCGGCAGGAAATTATCATAAAGGCCCAAAGGCCGGAGCCGATCCAGAAATTACTCTATGAACTACATCGAGAACAATCAACGGCCTCACCGGTACAGACCGCGGTGGACGTCGATCCGATTTTTTTGTTATAGGCAGAAAACAAAAAGACGCGTGGGGTAAGACCCCACCCTACAAGACTATTAAAATCACCAACGCAATCAACCCCAAATGGCGGGCATGGCCCGCCCTACTTTTTGTCAGGACTACGCCTGCTAATTTTTGACAGTGTAAGCGTTGGTGGCTGGAGTATAAGTTTTGGCCCACAACTTAGCGCGAAGGTTCAACAGGGCGAACTGAAGCTGAGGGTCGCTCTGAAGTATCTCATCGGAATTGAATACTTTCCATGTTCGAGCTTCCGGGGGTAGATCGTTACGGTGAAGCACACCGGCGTCATGATGAACCTTTACATATTTTTCAATCTGCTTTCCGGTCATTTCGACTTTGATCTGAGGTTCCACACCGTAGTCCTTATCAGACTTATCGTCAGGGTCGCGATGAACCTTCCGTCCGCTGGGCAGATAATAATAGGCCACGGTCAGTTTCATCTGGGCCTTGGTGCCGGGTATCTGGTGGATAGTCTGGACACTGCCTTTGCCGAAGCTGCGTGTGCCGACGGTCAAGGCTCGATTATGGTCCTTAAGTGCGCCGGCGACGATCTCGGAGGCACTGGCTGATACGGAATTAATCAGCACCACCATCGGCAGTTCGTCATCGAAGGTGCCCGAATCAGTGGCTTTTTGAGTATCAATTTTCTGAGAGCGGTAATAGCGGGCACTAACAATGTCGCCACTGGAAATGAACATATCGGAAACCCCAACGGAACCACTCAAAAGACCGCCCTGATTATTACGCAGGTCAAAAATAAGCGCCCGCATATTCTGTTTCCGCAACTGACGGAGCGTATGCCTCAGGCGGGCGGGAGTTTCAGGCGAAAAATGGGTGAGATTGATATAAGCGACACCATCATTAGGGTCGAGGAAATACTGCCACTGACCGTTAATATCACGATAGAGACCTTTGACAGTGGGAACAACGACATGCTGACGAGTTACAGTAAAGTCTTTCGGCTGTTCGAACCCTTTGCGATCGACCGTCAGCACAACATCGGTATTGCTCGGGCCGGTAATAAGCTGAACCGCCCTGGAAAGAGTGATTTTCTTCGTATCTTTGCCATCGACCGCCAGAATAAGATCGTCCGCTTCAAGCCCCGCCTTAAACGCGGGAGCATCATAACTGACCAGTGAATCGACGTGCAGAATATTGTCTTTATTCTTGTTGATTACGATGCCTATCCCGGAGAATTCGTTATAAATGGATTTTTCAAATTCCTCGACGTCGGCAGGCCATTTTATTTCCGTATTGGCGTCGAGCGAAGAAAAGGCCCCTTCGGTGAACTCAGCCATAATCACTTCGTCCGGCAGTTTCAACGTCTCCCGGTTGATGATGATTACCTCCAGCAGCTTTGTCAGCAGGGTCGTATAGTCGAAAGTTGTTGCCTGTTCGATTTGCAGGTTTTTTTTCTGCAACCTTTCACGGAATTTTTTTACCAACGCAGCATCATCAAGCTGCTCAAAAGTTTGATTCAGCTTTTCGGTCTCGGTCAGAAACCGGCAATACTCAAAAGCGGATTTTATCATTGCCTTGAAATCCGGTTTTTCCACATAGGCATAATCAATGGTTCCGAATGCCGTCCGGATCATGTCAAACGTAACTCCATTGCGTCGCTCCTGCCAGCTTACCCCTTCGGTGTTGGGGTCCGGTGCGTATATTGCCGTCAGGATACTCTGACGCAACAGACGGTTATGCAGATCGTCATATTGATATTTTTCCCCATCCAATATACTCAACAGGCCATAGACATTACCGT
>DAOVXR010000313.1 GCA_030636065.1 Sedimentisphaerales bacterium
CGCGATTATTCGGCGGTCGGCATTTGAGGATATTGCCGATGAACACGTCTTCTCGTTTCAGTCCCATTGCCTCGATTATCTTTGTCAGCAGTTTGCCGGCCCGTCCTATGAATGGCCGGCCCTGTTCGTCTTCGTTTTGGCCGGGCGCCTCGCCGACAAAAACGAGCCTTGCGTTTGGGTTCCCTTCGCCTGAGACGGAATTACGCCGTTGGCTGTGCAGTTGACAGGATTGGCACTGAGCCACTTTTTCGGCTATTTCCGTTAGGCGTTGGCGTTTTTCTTCGATAATCTTAGCCTGTTCGCTCGATATTTGTGGTATTTCTCGGCCGGTTTTTTGCGTACTGGTCATTTTTTTTCGCCCTGTTGATGCTGTTGTTACGGTTGATCGTTTTGGGGGTTGTGCTGTTTCGACCCGTCCGATCGGCAGCCACCTGCCGCCCAGAAACAGATCGCTTTCCAATTGACCAATCGAGGTTCTAATAATCCGCTGCCATTCAGAATCAGTATTCACTTCTGGTTCCTTTTCTCTTCTCTTCTCTTCTCTTTTCTCACCACTCACCACTCTTTTCTTAACTTTCCACGAACTGTACTTCGTAAAGTTGTCGATACAAATTACAGGTTTTCAATAGTTCCTGATGTTTGCCCTGGGCGATCAGTTTGCCATAGTCCAGCACGAGGATTCTGTCTGCGTCGATGATTGTACTCAGTCGATGAGCGATGATAAATGATGTTCTGCCGCGCGCGAATTCCGCCAGTGCCTTTTGGATTTTGGCTTCGCTGTCTGCGTCGATCTGGCTCATTGCCTCGTCGAAGATAAGGATAGCCGGGTTCCGCAGGATAGCCCGGGCGATAGCGATTCTTTGTAATTGGCCGCCGGACAGGGTTGCGCCTTGTTCGCCCACAATAGTTTGATAGCTCTGGGCAGTCTGGGTGATAAATTCGTGGGCATAAGCTTTTTTCGCCGCTGCGATAATCTCTTCTTCTGTCGCGTCCAGATCGCCGTAGGCGATATTGGCTGAGATGGTATCGTTGAAGGATACGGTATGCTGGGTAACAATTCCGATTTGGCCGCGAAGGCTGCTCAGGCTGGCCTCGGTTATATTAGTTCCGTCGATCAGGATTTCACCTGACTGAGGTATGAAGAATCGCGGTATCAGGCTGGTCAGAGTTGTTTTGCCGGAGCCGTTCGGCCCTACCACGGCAACGGTCTCGCCCGCCTGTATTGTCAGGCTGATATTTTCCAGCGTCGGTGTTGGACTGTTGGGATATTGAAAGTGAACATTACGCATTTCCAATGACTTATTGAGTCGCGGCAGTTCCAGCGCATTATCCGGATCGACTTCAATGGGAGCATCGATCAGTTTATAGACCCGTTCTGCCGAGGCGTCGGAGGCTTGCAGTCGTGGTATGACGTCTCCGAGTTTGCGTCCTGACTCAGCCATCAATCCCAACAGCATTACCACGATAAAAAATTCGGTCGTTTTTATTTCGCCTTTGGTCATCCAGTAGGCGGCGAAGATCATTCCCACACATGCCGCCGTTATCCCCAGTGATTCCAATAG
Source organism: Sedimentisphaerales bacterium (assembly GCA_030636065.1). The sequence goes on from DAOVXR010000313.1 coordinate 1,563, forward strand.
CGGCCCACCTGCCGAATCGACTTTAGCCATACGATTTTGTTGTTTGAGCAGTTTTTCATTTATAAGGGCGAATTTTTTTTCTTCGTGTGCTTCCCTGTGATAGCCTTTCACCACACGTATCCCTGAGAGGGTTTCCTGTAAATGTCCTAACATCAGTGACCAGCTTCCCAGTGTTCGTTTCGTGGCTCGTTTCATCTTTTTGCCGAGCTTTCCGACCACAAACGCTGCCGCCGGCGCCCCCAGCAGCACGATCAGGGTCATATCCGCGTTGATCATATACGCCGTAACTGCCAGCACCACCATCTTGAACGGTTCCCGCACCACCTTACCGAACAGTGTGGTGATTCCCGTATATATTCGGAGTGAGTCCTGTACGAACCGGCTTATCGTATCGTTGACCCCTTCGGCGCTGAAAAAGCTTAATGGCAGATGGATTGTCTTGTTATAGGCGTCCTGACGAAGGAGCATGATACTGCGGAACGATATTTTTCGGACCAGATATTCCTGGGTAAAACGCATCAGACAGCGAACCAGTGTAGCTATCAGTATCATTATAATAATTAAAATAATGCAGTTGCGTTTGAATGTTTCGCTTTGGCTTCGCGGTATGAAGGACAGCAGCCATTTTGACGTCGAGGCGTATATGGGCCTCGCTGCCGGTATGATAGCGATTATTTTCGGTGAGTCGCCGTAGTGCTTCACAGTCAACATTATCGCCTGTTCCGCCGGCGCCCACGCCAACTGCTCCAGTAGTTTATCGCGTGATATTTGTTTTGCGGAGCTGCTTTCTTTGCCTGCCGATAGAATTTCGTCGCCTTTTTGCAGACCATTTTGCTCGGCGGGCGAGTCTTCTTTGACGTCGGTAACACGAAGCGGACGGCTCAATTGACAGGGATCGGCGATGGCCGCCAGGGTCTCCGGAAATTTGACTGCCTCGAAGGTGATCCCAAAGCGACATTCGATTATCTCACGATTGACCCAGCCGTGCGGCCCTTCTTCCCCGATCATGATTTTCATCAGGGGCAGCATTGCCGCGATACTCAGCGTGAACAACACCGCCACGATAATCGCGCAAAAAACACTGATTAGAACCGCTTTATATTGTGGAACAACGTACTGCAGTACGCGTCTGAAATATTTCATACTCACACACTCTTTTTTTACAGGTTAAGATATATATAGTTTTTTAATCCCTACC
>DAOVXR010000227.1 GCA_030636065.1 Sedimentisphaerales bacterium
CAATTATTAAAGTAAAACGGTGCGATATATCGCACCCTACTTAGCTAATAAAGAAATGGTGCGATACATCGCACCCTACTACGGATTGTGAAAAAAATCAGATAGTGTATGCAAAAGGTAATTACAAAAAAGGGTGAAGAAGGTTTCTCAGTAAAGGCGGTCGATTTTACTCGGCCGCTTTTGCTTACCCCTGGGGAAGACCTCATGGGCTTTGCGCTCGGACATCTTGGCAGGTGGCTGCTTTTTCTTATTACCTCTGTCTTGGTACTTGCGGTATTGCTCATTTTTTTCTTTGTGATTCGAGAGTCGGCTCCATTTATTGCCGAACAGGGCTTAGGCGAATTTCTGGCCAGTAAAAGCTGGTATCCGGAAGCTGACGATGGGCAGTTCGGAACTTTGGCACTGATAAGCGGTTCGCTTTATGTAACGATTGGTGCGATGGTTTTGGCTGTTCCGCTGGGTTTATTGGCGGCGACCTTTCTCAGCGATGTCGCCCCTTTTAAGCTACAGCAGATTTGCAAGCCCATCATCGAGCTTTTAGCGGCTATACCATCAGTCGCTTATGGTTTTTTCGCTGTATTGATCCTTGCGCCATGGATGCAGGATAAGCTGGGTTTTTCCACCGGCACCAATGCCCTCAATGCCTCGCTTGTTTTGGCGGTAATGGCGTTGCCAACGATTATCAGTATATCCGAAGATTCGTTGTCGGCGGTTGGCCGTGAGATTCGTGAGGCATCGTATGGCCTGGGAGCAACACGAGCCGAGACATTAGTCAAAGTGGTTATCCCTGCCGCCCATAGTGGTATTATTGCCGGGGTTATTCTGGGGGTAATGAGGGCAGTCGGTGAAACAATGGTTGTCTGGATGGCCTCCGGTAATGCCAACCAAATCCCTTCGCCGTGGTGGGACATCTCTCAATCGGTGCGTACAATGACCGCCACAATAGTCGGTGAAATGGGAGAGACGCCAAAAGGTTCGGATCACTACCATTCTCTATTTGTTATCGGATTGACGCTTCTGATTTTTACTTTTGTGCTTAATATGGCCAGCGAGTATTTTCTGTCGCGTGTCAAAAAAGCACGGGGAGCGGGGTAACTAATGAGAATGTTTTTACGTCGTCTGACGGATAATATATTCAGTTGGCTGGCAATTTGTTCTGTTATTTTGCTGGTAGCTGTTTTGGTGGTTGTGCTTGGGCCTATGATGCTGCGAGGGGCTTCGGCGGTGGGGTTCAGGGGGACGACTGAATTTCGCCAAATGCAATATGCACTTTACGGCCGCGGCAACGCTGAAAAAATCAAAGCCGAGATCGCCGAAGTAGAAAAAGCCGGGCAATCAATTTATGAAATGATCGACCGTTTCAAAAAGGGAGTTGACACAGAAGACCTGATTGTCAAAACTCGAAAAAACTACCGCGAATACAAAAAGCAGTTACGTTATAAAAAAACAACCCCTGAAAAATATCGCGAGTTAACCGAAAAAGCCAAGCAATTAAGGGATGGTCTTTGCTCAGCCTACGCAAGCATCGACAAAACCGTGATCACAAAAACGCTGGATGAAATTATTGGTCAGCGGAAAGACGAACGCTTCAAAGATTCCATCGCCGCAGAGTTTTTTGTGATGGCGATGGAATATAAAAAGTTCATCGGGCCTATTGACCTTTCACATCGCGAACAATACGCCGAATCGCTTGCCAATCTCCAGGAATTGCTTCATAAACTGCTCGGACCAAGACCGGACGAACATACGCCCGCTCTTATTATGGAGCGATACGGAGCGACTCGATGGGACACGGCGCAACAATGCCTGCATGAGTTACTTTGGGTCCAGCGGTGGGTCCAAACCGAACCAGGCAAACCATTAGAGAAACAGTTTCTGTCGCGATCACAGCTATTTGCGGGGACAGAACTCGAGCAATTATTCCCGTTGATCCAAAAGGAGTTGCCCAGGCTGCTCAAGCCAAGATGGACTTTTTATTGGCAATATTTTATAGATGAGAGTACGGAGGGCCATTATTTTGGCGGAGTCGGGCCGGAAATACTGGGTACCTTGATGTTCACGCTTTTTGCTTTGGTTTTTTCGGTGCCTTTCGGTGTCATCTCAGCAAGCTATCTGGTGGAATATGCCGGTGATAATATTACAGTTAAAGTCATTCGTACCTGTATAAATACTCTGGCCGGCGTTCCCAGTATTGTTTTCGGGCTGTTTGGTCTGATCTTTTTTGTGTTATATCTGATGCCTGAATTAGGCCAACAACCCAAGCCGTGTATCCTGACAGCCTCAATGACACTTGCGGTTCTGATACTACCGGTGATTATCCGTGCCAGCGAAGAAGCCATCCGCTCTGTACCGCAAACCTACAAAGAAGCTTCACTGGCACTTGGGGCGGGGAAATTCAGAACATTTGTAACAGTAACCTTACCTGTCGCACTGCCGGGTATATTAACCGGTATAATCTTAAGCCTCAGTCGGGCCGCGGGGGAAACCGCTCCTATACTCTTTGCCGGCGCCGTCGCGAGTGGCCCCATAGCAAAATCCATTTTCGAACCGAGCAGGGCGTTGTCTTACGGAAGCTATGATATTGCTGTCGGCGACCGTTATGCCATGATGGTACCGCATAAACAATTCGGCATGATAATGACTTTGATATTAATAGTCCTGTGTATGAATATTGTTGCAATCGTCATTCGTTCAAGAATGGCCCGCAAGCTGCGGGGATATTGAAAAGAAGAGTACAGAAGGGAAGAAAAAGGGATAAGAAAATTTTGAACAGAAGAAAACAAAGATAGCAAAGAAGAAAAGAGAATGGAGGAAGAGTTGAACGTCCAACATTCAACGTTCAACGTCGAATAAAGAGAACAAAAGAAACAAAGACAAGAAAAATACAGAGAATATTTAACCACGGATTTCGCGGATTACACTGATTAAGAAAAGATAAAAAGGAAAACAGGTGGATCAGTTACAGATGAAACACTCACCCGTAAAAAAAACTGATATTGCGACTCATATCGAGGTGAAAACCAAGGTTGAAAATTCCGCCGAGAGCGCCTCGTCGTCGTCAGAATGTGATAATTGCGGTATAATCACAGCGAGGGACTTCTCGCTTTATTATGGTAATAAATGCGGTGTGGAGAATATAACAATGGATATTTTCCCCTGCATGGTTACAGCAATTATTGGTCCCAGTGGCTGCGGCAAAAGCACCTTCTTACGCAGCATCAACCGAATGAACGATTTGATTCCCCGCACCCGTGCCGAAGGTACACTCGAAGTTAATGGGCAGGACATATACGATAAACGTATCAACCTCGCGAATTTGAGACAGCAGGTGGGTATGGTTTTCCAAAAACCAAATCCTTTCGCAAAAAGTATATATGATAATATCGCTTATGGGCCACGATTGCAGGGCATCCGAAAAAAAACAAATCTGGACCCTTTTGTGGAGCAATGCTTAACGGACGCCGGCCTTTGGGATGAGGTCAAGGATGACCTGAGTAAATCCGCTCTGGCGTTATCAGGGGGCCAACAGCAACGATTATGTATCGCCCGCGCATTGGCCACCAAACCAAAGATTCTTCTAATGGACGAGCCATGTTCGGCGCTCGATCCGTTGGCTACCACTCGAATAGAAGACCTTATCGGCAAATTGTGTAAAGACTATACAATCGTTATCGTTACGCATAATATGCAGCAGGCGGCTCGCGTGTCCGATTTGACCGTGTTTTTTTATGAGGGCCGATTGATAGAGTCGGGACAGACAAAACAGATATTTACAAAACCAAAAGAGAAAAGAACGGAAGATTATATTACCGGGAGGTTTGGCTGATATGTCAG
>DAOVXR010000199.1 GCA_030636065.1 Sedimentisphaerales bacterium
CGCCATCGAACCGGCGCCCCGACAGTCATAGGCCGATTGTTCCAGTCCTTTGACGTGATTGATAAGTGGTTTCAATTGCGGCCAACGCTTAAGCACTCCCTTGGCACCTAATGCGAGCGTTGCCCCGATTGACTCACATTTGGCGGTTTGTTCAATCAGTTCCAGAATCCTGTCGGCGTCTCCCCACCCGATCGGTTTGCCGCCCAGATCGTCGATGCTTAACAGGTCTTTTTCGTAACCGTCGATGATCGCCCCGATCAGGTTCCCCATCGAAATAGTATCGACACCGAGATCATCGCAAAGATGATTGCCCCGCAGAATAGCCCCGAAGTCGTCAATGCCCACGTTCGAGCCTAACATCGCAGCCGTCTCGTACTCAGGCCCTTCCACTACTGTGCCGGCATATTTGCCTTCCTTGGCGAGGTTGATATTCCCGCAGCACATCGGGCAGGCGAAACAACCTGTGTTACCGATTTTGTAGTTGGCCTCCATTGTGAAGCCGTTAATCTGTTCCGCCTTTTCGAAATGCACATCGTGAAAATTATAGGTAGGTAATATACCGATTTTGTTGGCATAGTCGATCACGCTCATCAGGCCCTGACGATGCCAGAAATCCATCATTTTGTGTTCTGACAGTTCCCGGTATGCCTGGTTCGATATTTCTTCGACCCGTTTCAGATCATCCACCGGCAGATCGCGGTCGCCCCGTACCGCGATGGCCTTGAGGTTCTTACTGCCCATTACCGCCCCGATCCCGCATCGGCCGGCGTTACGGCTCCAGTCGCTGGTTATGCACGCGAACCTTACAAGGTTCTCGCCCGCCAGGCCAATCGACGCCACCCGGATATCGTGGTCGCCTAAATTGTCTCGTATTCGTCCTTCGGTCTCCAGATTCCCCTTGCCTGCCAATTCCGGACATTCGACGATATTCACCTGGTCATTATCGATAAACAGATAACATAGCTCTTCCATTTTGCCCTTGATAGCTATCGCGTCGTAACCGGCCTGGCGTATCTCTACTCCGAAACCGCCCCCGATACTGGAATCGCCGTAAATGCCCGTCGCCGGCGAAATCGTCGCGAACGAGTTTTTACCGGAGCTTGGCAGATAAACTCCCGTTAACGGCCCCGGCGCAATTACGAGCAGATTCTTTTCGCCCAGCGGATCGAATTGACCTTCCTTTTGCAGATTGTCCCAGATCAGCTTTGCCGCGAACCCGCGTCCACCGATATACTGCTCGGCAAACTCATCGTCGATTTGTTCCGTCCAAATCTTTTTGCTCGACAGATCGACATGTAATATCTTCCCGAAATATCCGCCTTTATTATTTTTCAATTTTACCTCATCTTTTCTTATAAATTCTTTCGTAGCGGATGTCGCGTGGGGTAAGACCCCACCCTACAAGACTCATATTCTATGTTTCATTTATTTTGGTTCTCATCCCAAAAAGTTGGTGATTTTATCAAGGTTTTGCATGCAAAACCTTGGAGTTTAACCTTTATTTTTTTATTTCAATATCATCCAATATTTTGCTGGCACATTTACATTGTTGTATGTATTTAAACCATCCCAGAAAAATCAGAATAACACCTAATGTAATTGAACAACATATGAGAGCGACATCAAATCCGACAGATGAACCATTTGTAAAAATATGTATTAAAGTGAAGATGCTTGAAAATAATAAACATGGACCGATAGTTGTTCCTACTTGCTTAAGAGTAATAATACGTTCATATATACCTATCACATTTTTTGTAGGATGTTTATATATTTCAATATCTGCTTCAATGTTATCAATCTTTGTTATTTCGCCTATTTCCATTCTTGTATAACGTTCATATAATTTTTTGATTAATCCATTGGGATTAAATGAAGAGCAATATATTCTAGTGCAATGCATAAAACAAAATAATTCCTGTACTACATAACCTATTACATAAGACATCGCAATGCCAAACAGTTGTATAATCAAAGGCATATTTTTAGTTATTTTTATGTTAAAGCAGTATGTGAAACTAAATAGGATTGCTGAACCACCAATAATGTAAATTATATCTCTAGTGACAAATTGCTTTAATGCTTTCAATAACTCATTCATCTTTTATTCCTAATACCTGAATTTTCACTTAAATATCGTTTCCCGGTTCGTTATCCGCATAGCGCAGTTGTTTGCGTTCGCCTTTTTCCATATACTCGATTTCTTTCATGTGCGCGTATGAGAGCACGTTATTAAGGCGGTGAGCCTGTCCGAAGACGTGTTCCGGCAGGAATACAATCGCTTCAGTCGGGCACATTTTTACGCATTGGGGATCGCCGCCGCACAGGTCGCATTTCAACGGTATGTCAATCTCCGAGTGTACGTACATTGCTCCGAACGGACACGCATCAACGCACGCATGGCAGGAAATACATTCCTCTTCATTGATTTGTACTATCCCGTCCTTGCTGTAGATGGCGTTTGTCGGGCAGGCTGCGGCGCATTTCGGGTCCCCGCACTGATTACACACGACCGGCATCCGCACAACCGGGTGAGGATACACCGTTGTTACCCTTATTCGCGCTTTCTTGGGATTATTCACCTTTTGCCGATGTACAGCACAAGCCAATTCGCACAACCTGCAGCCCGAACACTTTTCGGGTACTACCGCTAACTTCTTCCGCATATAACCTCCATTGTTAACTGATTATAATCAGATCGTTCGCATGTACAATAGCCTTACGTTTCTCACCCTGGTTATCTTTTTGTTTTCGCATATCTTTGCAAAGAGTGCGTAAGTCCGATGATGACGCCTTGCTTATCCCTTTGGCGAATCCGCCGATATTCACAACCTCGCCCGCCTCGAAGTTACCCTTAACCTCGGTTATCCCCACCAGCAACAGGCTGCGATTATTCATTATTGCTGTTGCCGCTCCCGGATCGACCTCAATGGCGCCTTTTGGCTGGCTGTTGAGAATCCAGCGTTTGCGGTTCGAGAGCCGCCGCTTCGGCAAAAAGAGTGTTCCGATTTCCTCTCCCGCTACGCACCGCAGTATAACATTCTTTTTTCGTCCATGCGCCAGTATTGCCTTGCAACCGCCGTTAGCCGCCATTTTAATCGCTTCGATCTTACTGGTCATTCCGCCGGTCCCCATTTTTGTTCCCGCTTCGCCGGCCATATCCTCAATTTCTTTGTTGATTTCATATACGACCGGTATCAGTTTGGCCTTTTGGTTCGTTCGTGGGTTTTTATCATATAGCCCATCGACGTCGGTCAGCATAATCAGCAGTTCCGCATCGATTTTCGAGGCAACCATCGCCGAGAGCCGGTCATTATCGCCGAACGCCAGGTCGATCTCATCGATTGAAACGCAATCGTTTTCATTGACGATTGGCACCACGGACATGCTTAGCAATGTTTCGACCGAATTCTTGAGATTCACATAATATTTACGATTACTCATTATGCTGTTGGTCAACAGCACCTGTGCCACTTTCTGCCCGTTTTTGCTGAACGCCTCCTGATATTCGTGCATAAGAATACCTTGGCCGACCGCTGCGCATGCCTGCCGCATCTTTACTTCCGTTACCTGTTTGCGTATCCCCAGTGCTCCGATCCCCATCCCGATCGCACCGCTTGTTACCAGAATTACTTGTTTTTGCTGTTGGATAAGTTCGGCTATCTGGCCGGCTATTATCTGTAGAAACTCGGTATCCACCCTGCCCTTTTTGCTCAGGACATTGGTCCCTACCTTGATGACAATCCGTTTTGTGTTAATGAAATTACGCATAAGTATAACCTGGCGTGGGTCCTGCCCACATGGGGGCTAATGATATACGTTGTCGCTGATTAAAACAAGGAAACTATTCTAATCTCTCGTCGCCGCCTCTTTTTATTCCATCTACGGGCTTCTACAGGATGATTTTATGCCATAAATCCACGATTAGTACAAATATTTGCGTGAACGGTTACGAAAAATTGAAAAAAAGCCGAAAATAGTCATATTAGCAGTTGACAAAATGTCTGATTGGTGATACAATAGGTGTGCATTTTTGGATAGTTCTCAATTTTAGCGTCCTTTTAGCGAGTTTTAGCGCTCTTTTCAATATCAATATGGTGTCTGGCGGAGGCATCAAGGCTGGAAGCGTTGTTTTATTACTATGGAGGACTGAGATCATGAAGAATTGTAAATTAAAAATGTTGTTGGTATGTGCTCTGATGCTGTTTATCGGCTTCGGAGCAATATCGCCTGCGGCGGGTGTGATCATATTGTCCCAGGGAGCGAACGTGGATATTTACCTGGGAGAGCCGTTCAATGATCTGGAGTTTGAGAATCCCCTCGCC
>DAOVXR010000175.1 GCA_030636065.1 Sedimentisphaerales bacterium
CTCATGGGTGGCAGCGACAATCGGGGACTCCACGCTGTCGTCCTCGATAAAGTCGCCGAAATAACTGTCCTCACTTTCGCCCACCGGCCGATCCAGACTGATCGGATGCCGCGATATTTTGAGTACCCGCCGTACCTCCGAGATCGGCATATCAGCCGCCTCGGCAATCTCCTCGATGCTTGGCTCGACACCCATTGTCTGCTGCAATGATTTACTGATGTTACGCAGCCGACTCATCGTTTCTATCATGTGTACCGGTATCCGTATCGTCCGGGCATGGTCCGCTATCGAACGGGTAATTGCCTGACGAATCCACCAGGTCGCGTACGTACTGAACTTATATCCCCGCCGATACTCATATTTATCAACCGCCCGCATCAGCCCGGTATTGCCCTCCTGAATAATATCCAAAAAGCTCAAGCCGCGATTACGGTATTTCTTGGCAATCGAGACGACCAACCGTAAATTACCGCCACTGAGATTCCTTTTGGCATTCTCATATTCACGAAATACCTTGCGGATGGTTTTGCAGCGCAAAGTCAAATGGCTACCGCTCTCCAGCGTCAATTCCTGCATGCCCTCCAGTTGCTCTCGCATGTCCTGGGCATCATCTTCGCATATATCCTCCGTATCCAGATTCGTCAGGTTCTTCTCCAAATCGGATATCTTGTGCAGCAGATTCTCCAATTTTTTCATCAGCGGCAGGATACGGCTGGTCCGCAGCGACAACTCCTCCAACAGAATAGCCGCCCGGCGGCGACGACGACGCATTCGCGACATAACAGTTTTTTGCGATTCTTCATCTTCGATGTCAGACAGTTGCAGCCAGTCCTGCTGATTTTGCGACATCATTCTACGCACTGTTTCCAGGTTCTCCGGCATACGCTTGGTTACCGAAGACTTCGCCGACTGGTTCGCTGTCGAAATCCGCATAGTACGATCAAAAGGCAGATTCCCCTTCTCCACCTGCTCGATAATTGTTACCGCTGAGTTCATGCAGTAATCGTTTTCCAGCACCTTACGACGAAACGCCATCCGCGCTATCTCGATCTTCTTGGCCAACGCAATCTCCTGATCTCGCGTCAAAAGCGGAATCTCACCCATTTGTGTCAGGTACATCCGCACCGGATCGTCAATCCGCCGTTCGTCAGACGCCAGTTCTTTGTCCGACTGGTCGGCTGTTCTCGCGGTTTTCTTTTTGTTCGAGCGAGCCGCCTCACGCTTCTCCAATTCAATTTCGTCGATCAACTCCACCCCAAGGTCTTCGAGCGTCATCAACAGATTATCCAACTTTTCGGGCGACAAATTGTCGTCCGGCAAATCTTCATTCAACTCTTCGTATGTCAGATAACCACGCTTTTTGCCCTTATCGATCAGAGCCTTCAAGCTGTCATCCATTAATCGACTGTTCGTAGTTTTGTTTGCCAAGATTAAGTTCTCCCGATTACTCCGTGGTAATGTTTGAATTTTATGTCTTATGTTTTATATTTTTTACTTTATTATTGCCGGACGTCTTCTGACATCCGGTTCGTGTTTCGCCTGTATCTCCAACATCATGGCATTATGGGCGTCTTTTCCATATTGCCGCTCTGCTTTGTCAAATACCACTCGCAATTCCTGCTTCGCCCGCTGACGTCCAATACGCTCGATATTCTCCAAAGCGCCCCGCAGGGTTTCTTCATAGTTGCCCCGAATCTCGCCCTGCTCGGCGAGGTTCAATATTTTCTCGCATAGCTGCGGACTTTCACACCCGGCCAGTATTTCCGCCAGGGGCACGTTATCGCTTTTTTCCAAACAAACCCATAATCGCCGGGCTATCTGCTGCAATACCGGCTCGGTTATATCCTCAACGTTCGGAATCGCCCGTCTGACCTCCCCAAACAGGTCCGGCCGATTCAACAGCACTTCAAGTGCTTCCTGATGAGATTTTGCCACACCATCCAATATGATCTGTTGGCCCTGCTGTGTGCCATTCGCTGTTTTTCTTTGCCAACGCCTTTGCCGATTAACCCTTTGATGCACTTCACTGCTGGGAATATCCAATAACTTGGCAACCCGATTTAACACAAGGCCCCGGCTTATACCGTCAATATTCTCCTTCGCCGCCATTTCAGCGATCATTCTCAAATATTCGTCCGCCGCTCTCTGATGCTCCTTAACCGAACCAGCCTGCTCCAAAGTATTTTGCAGCATTTGCCACTTGTATTCCATTGCCTCAGTGGCATTGCTGACAATGTCCTCGAATGCCTTTTTGCCGTCCTCTCCGTGCTGCTTCAGGAAATCACAGGGGTCCAGGCCGGCAGGCAATGTTACCAGCTTTACCTCCATCTGTTGGCTGAAAAACACCTCTATCGCTCTGTCAGCGGCCTTTTGCCCGGCTGCGTCCGAATCAAATACTAAAATAATCCTGTCCGCATAACGCGACAATACCTGCGCATGCTCCCGTGTAAGCGCCGTGCCCAACGTGGCTACTACGTTTGTCAACTCATACTGATGCGCCATCAGGCAGTCAGTATAACCCTCGACGATTATCGCGGTACGCTCCCTGATTATGCTGTCTTTGGCTGTGTGCAGGCCATACAGTGTACGACTTTTGTTAAACAGCGGACTATCAGGGCTGTTTATATACTTGGCTGGATCGTCCGCTAACGTCCTGCCTCCAAAAGCAATTACCCGGCCCAAAGCGTCAATCACCGGAAACATCAGCCGCTGACGAAACCGGTCGTAAAAACCGCCCTGATCCTTCTTTATCAACAGACCCAGCCGAGCTAATTCCTCTAACGGTTTGCCGGCTTCCTGAGCGGCTTTCGTCAGATTGTCCCAACCTTCCGGCGCCCAACCCAGTCCGAAACGCCTCGCTGCTTCTTCACTTATCTGTCTGTCGTCCACATAGTCACGGGCGATACGCCCGATTTCAGCTTTGTCGTATTGACTTCTGTAAAATCTTGCCGCCCAACGGTTTAACTTCTCAAGCTCGTTTCGGTCGGCAGTATTATCGGGACTGTTTTTCGTCCCTCTTTCAGGCAATTTTACCCCGGCCCGCTCGGCCAGGAACTGCACCGCCTCCGGAAAACTCATCTGTTCCCGCAACATAATAAACTTGATAACGTCTCCGCCGGCACCACAAGCAAAACACTTGAATATCTGCTTGCTTTCACTGACGTTAAACGAAGGGCGGGTATCGCTGTGGAATGGGCAAAGCCCCAACATCTCCTTGCCTCGTCGCTTCAGGGCGACATAATTCCCCACAACTTCAGTTATATTAACGGCTTGCAGAATCTGCCGGATATGACTATCATCAAAAAATGTGGACACAACACTCCTTGTTACTCTCACGCCCATGAGTAGTACAAAATTAGAAAATAAGCCTCACGTAAAAACATAGAAGTATAACACCAAAACCCCCTTTTGTCAAGCAGATTAGGGCTGAAATTCGGTATTATGGGGCTATGTTCGGGGGAAATGCGGGCGATAGGAGGCTATCCTGCAGAAAACGCGTGGGTCAAAGCCCCACCCTACAAGACTACGCGTAAAGCATGCCACCTGTGCTTATAGGTCGGCTTCCCGCAGCCAGCTTTTCAGAGTGGTTAAATCTCTACGAATAGCTTTAGTTACATTTTCTTTGGGGGTTGATAGTGTTTGTCTCCCACGATTCGCACCGCCCAGATCGTATTCATAGTGCACAGAGAGCGGTCCGGGGATACCGGCCTGTTTAACCATTTTGAAATAACGGGGAAAATCCACCATTCCCTCTCCGAGAGGACAATTTTTTATCTTCCAGCCTTTGTTCGTTTTCACCCATAGAAAATCTTTGGCGATGATCGTAACAACGCGGTCGGCAATAAGCCGGAATTTTGTCGGCCAAACCAGTCCGCCTTCCACAGTAGCGTGCCTGACGTCGAATTGGCAGCCCATCCACTTCGGGTCCAGTTCTTTTATCAACTCCCAGATGTCCCATATCGAGGCCCCGATATAATTGCTGCCGGAATGATTCTGAAATGCGCCGTGTAAGTTATATTCTTTATTCAGGGCTGCCAGGTCGTGAAACATCGGTTTCAGTTCCGCCAACTGCGCAGGAATGCTCTTGTCTTTTTTATATATGATAGAATCTATCCGGTAATGGCGAATTCCCAATTTGGCGGCGGTTTCTAAAATGGGTATTGTATGACGGTCGCGTGGGTCCGTGATCCTTGTGGTCATCATCGGAACAGTAAGCCCCGCGTTTTTAACCGCCTCGACTGCCCTTGGCAGGTCATCTTTAACGCGTTCGGGCAGGACATGGCCTCCGGGTCGTACCGTTAAATCGACACCGTCAAACCCGATTTCGGCTGCCGTCCGGGCCATGCCCTTATAATCCAGCCATTGCAGATGTTTCGAGAATATACATATTTTCATTCGGTGTCTCTCGGCAGCGGCTGCCTGCTTATTCACAATGTCAAACGGCATACTCAACAGCGTCCCGGCTCCGGCAATACCGGTCAGAAAGTCGCGACGTGTTATGTGATTTGCCATGCCTGATTTGCTTTCAATCATTTTAGTGTCCTCGATAAGTGTTCGTGTTTTTTATCCGCCTGTGGCGGACTTTCTTTCGCCCTTTCAGGGCCTAATAAAGAAAAGATTAAATGGCGGGTACGGCCCGCCCTACTTAAGAGTCTGTGAACGGTTACCGA
>DAOVXR010000039.1 GCA_030636065.1 Sedimentisphaerales bacterium
ATGTGTCCGATTCTCATATTCATGTGGCCGGCCTGGATAATTGTCTCCAGGGTATATGTATAGCGGTTGAACACGTGTAATTTCATAGCGGCCTCGGCTTAGTAAGCCCGGAAGCCGCTGGTCGTATCAGGTATGTCAGTACCGGAAAACTGTCGGACCACTCGGCTGCCGAGTCGCTGGAGCCTTTTCTTAAGCCAGGAAAAATGCTCTATTTCCCTTATGGGCCTGGCTCCCACCACAATATCCTGTTGGCCCGCCACGATCGGAGCAATCAGGTCCCTGATGCAACCGCCCTGATATTGGTTGTCGCCGTCGGTATTGACTATGACATCGGCCCCAAGCTCCAGGCACCGGTGGACGCCAGCCAGAAACGCAGTCGCCAGTCCCTGATTGGAGCCGAGACTGAGCACGTGGTGTACTCCCAGTTGCCGGGCTACTTCCACGGTGTTATCGGAACTACCGTCGTCAATGACGAGATATTCGATAATATCTACGCCGGGCAGATCACGCGGCAGGTCCCTGATAACCTCAGGGAGCGTTTTTTCCTCGTTAAAACAAGGTATTTGGATTATAAGCTTCATCGATGCTTTCTCATTTTCGCAATAGTTCTATTGTAAAATCGACAAGTTGGCTTTCATGTATCGAATCCATTCTTTTTCGGAGTTTTTCCCGTGTTGCTCCAATGAATTTGACAATTTCGCCACATCGGTATTTTTCATTATCTTCAGTATATCCTCGCCCGCTTCCACGATACGACTGAGAAATAATTCCGTTGTAGTTGATCTTAAGTTCTTTTTGATCATTATATTTGGTATATGCAGTGATGACGCCAGCCCGCAACCGTGAACTCGGGTGGAAACCACAAAATCAAACTCGGATAAGATTGAAGGCCATTTTTCCGCACGAAATTCGTAAATATAATTTTCCGCCGGAAGCAGACTTTTAATCTTCACATAATCCTGCCAGGAAAAACACGCAATTTTTATACCAGGAAATGCTTTCTTGACTTTATGATACTCGCCAATCACATATTCCAGAATTTCCATAGAAAGCCCGTCATATCCACGTTTGATTTCCTGCCCCTGGATAATAAAAAGAACGTTTCTGATATCGGTTACAATTTTTTTGTAACTCGCATCTGCGGCATCTGCGGAAAATAAGGCAGGGCAAGGCAATAATACCGGCTTATTTGCCGGGGGTATGTAATCAAAAGTCCTTTTGTTTCTGGTTATTATCATATCTGTGTTGTTCTTAAACGTGTGTAGAACCAATTTGTTCAATTGAACCATTTTTGTTCCTATCCCAACACCAAGATAAGCACATCGCTTGTCATATTTATTTATGCCCATATAAATTTCATTGGTAACATAGCGACCTCCCAACTGTAAATATCGGGCCAGTGTGTTCTTGAAGCTCGGCTTTCCAATTGAAGATATTATGTCAGATACACACCCTTTGTTTTGCCACCAGGCGGGCGACCCGGCAAATACTACATAATCGATTAAGTCCCAATCTACGAAATCAAAGGAATTATCCAATGAAGTCCTTTGGCTCTTCCGGTCGAGAAACGGATGCCTGTTGGCGATTACGGCATTATATTGCAATCCCAAAACCCTGAACAGATTTTCCAGCCCCATCAGGATAAACTCATCGCCGGGGTTATATTGCCTGGTTGTCGAGAACAAAATATTTTTCATATGACGTTAACCAACAAAGATGTAAAAATGTTCTGATTGCTTACATTGGGGAAATTCCGGTTGAAGATAAGATTGCTGCTGAAAACGTATTGATCCGTCTGCCGTATGCGGAAGCCATTCCCCAAGGTTGTTGCCTCTAATTTGTTTATAGCAAGACACTTACATTGCCACCCTTTCTGTGAAAGCCCTTTTTGCCGATTCCGATAACTCATAATAAATAATATAATAACTGTGCATCGATATTCTACTATAAACACAGCAGAAACTACCATAAT
The DNA here is from genome assembly GCA_030636065.1 of Sedimentisphaerales bacterium. The sequence continues at coordinate 1,973 of DAOVXR010000039.1, forward strand.
ACCTCGATAAACTCAAGGGCCAAAAAACTCCAGTCCAGCTACGTCGCTTCGTTGGGCATCATTGTTTGACAAATCAGCAAAATAAGGATATACAGGTGTTTGAACAGGCAGGAACGAATATTATTTATTGGTATTTTTATCCTCATTTTTTGAGGTATGTGGAAAGTTTATTATGGTCGATGAAAATGAAATAAAGGATTGGTATGACCAAAAATATTGCTGCGCAGGTGGAAATCCTTGGCGTTCCTGCCAGACCTACAATGTAATTCTGGATTACCTTAGGGTCGAAAAAGATAAAAAATTATTAGATGTTGCTTGTGGCACTGGATTCCTTCTCAATGCTGCCACAGACCGGGACTTGAAAACCTGTGGTGTTGACATCTCTGAAGAGGCGGTGAAAATTGCCCGCCGGAACTCCCCCCACTCCCTGATCAAAGCAGGTAAGGGAGAAATACTCGATTTTCCCAGTGATTATTTTGACTATGTGACTTGTCTGGGGGCACTGGAGCATTTTCTGGACATCGAAAAGGGAATTGACGAAATGTTACGCGTAGGCAAAGCAAACGCAACGTACTGCATTGTCGTGCCAAATATCAACTATATATATTGGATAATCAGGGGCAAAAAGGGGACGGAACAATCCGATATCAATGAAAAATTATACTCTTTGGACAAATGGGGGGAAATTTTCAACCGGAAGGGATGGGAAATAGCCAATATTTATCAAGATCGGGAATATTTCAAACACCTTAAGATTTTTTCTTCCATGAATCCACTATTGATTATCCTGAAAATGATTGCCAAATTTACATATTTTGCTATTCCTCTCCGATATACATATCAATTTGTTTTTCTCATGAGAAAAAAGGGGAACCATTTATTGTGAAAATCCTTATTTTTTTCGCTTCTGGCTTAGGCGATGCTCTCTTTGTCGGCCCTACTATTTTTGCCATCAAGGAGCTATATCCTGGGGCTAAAATTACCGCCGTAGTGCCACGGTTAAAATTTAACAGGTTTGTACTGGAAGAAGTTCTCCCGTTTGATCAAATTCTTCTTTTGGAAAGACCCAAGCTATATTCCCTTGTTTCAATTCTTTCGTATATTTTACGTTTTACGAAATTACTCCTCTATATAAGACAAGAAAAATTCGATAAGGCCATTGCTACCGTGCAAGCCCAGCTTCCTGACCAGTACCTGTTGATGCTGTTGTCCGGGGCCAAACAGCGGTTAGGCCCCGTATTATGGCGTCGAAAGAGAAATATATACCGCTTTCTCTTAACGAACGTATTCGGACTGGGTCAGAGGGAGCATGTATATTATGATCATTTTAGCATTATTTGTACTCTGGGTAAGCAACTCCCCATTGGCAGATATATAACCAAAGTTACAAATGCTCTGTACGCCAAAGGCGAACGCTTTACCTTTGTTCGCTCAACAGGCCGGCTGGTTGTCGTATTCCCTGGAAGTGGATCCCAGTCATATAAACGCTGGGATTGCATAAACTATATTAAGGTAATCCAGCACTTAATCCAAAAATATCGTTGTAATGTCGTGGTAATTGGTGGTCCCGGGGAATATGATGCCAAGCTTTTATCCGAGCGTCTGGCGGAGAATGAATATTTTCATGATCTGAATGGAAGGCTGACACTTACAGAAATTATTTGGCTGCTAAGACAAACAAATTTAGTCATTGCCAACGATAACGGTCTGCTTCATCTGGCGGAATTTCTGGATATACACACGATTGGCATATACCCATTGATGAATGGGAAATACGTATCCAAAAAATATATTGACGGGGAAACCAGGCATATTGTGATACCAACAGATCAAAAAAGCAACGTAGCGGAATATTTACGCTGCCATGTTGGCAGAACGCGAAAGATGAAAAAGCTGTGTAAAAAAGTGCTGAAAAACATATCACCGGAACAAATAATATTGGAAATAGAGAACCACAATATGTTATTTGATTTACTCGACTGAACCTGAACGGCAAAATTCAGTTAGCAGCAGCCGACAAATTCCGTTAAACATGGGTAGGGTGTATGTACGATAGAGTTTGTCTATCTTAAGAGGTTTAGGTTGAAGCGACTTAAAAAGATTTTATCTTTCCTTATAGTGATTGCCTGTGTTATTTATATCATCAGGTTTTTTTGTAAAAATCATGATTCCATTAAAGTAGCTATTCATCTGAACATCTGGACGATAATCAGTATCGTCCTGCTTTCGATTTTTTATCATCTTCTTCACAGTTATCGATTCCGACTGGTTTTGGAAAAATGTAGCGGCCGACGGCTCCCCTTTTTTCCGTGGTTCCGAATATACATTTTGGGCAGATTCTTCAACACAGCTTTCCCGCAAATGGGTAATATCTATCGTAGTGTACGCCTGAAACAGGATTACAATATTTCATATACGAAATACATCAGTGGGTTCGCCTCCTTTGCCTGGATGGATATGTCTTTGAACCTGATTATCGCGACGGCGCTGATTTTTATTCTCCGACCCGATATGAAAATAGGCGACATAACCGCCTGGCTGTTCCTGCTGATTGCAGGTGTTATAGTCATGGCTGTGCCGGTACTGTCTGAAATAATCTTTCGCAGAACTAATATTAAGCAACCTTATTTATCCTGGGTACACACGAAACTGTCGGAAGTACTGACTGTTACCGTAGCTAATCTCAGGGATTTGACCTTCCTTGCCAAAATAGTATTACTGGGCATGATTGTGTTCGTTCGAACTTTGTTAATCTACTATATTTTATTCATGAGTTTGGAGATTCATATAGACCTGCCTGCACTTACCATATTCTACGTGCTATTTAAAATTAGCACCTTTATAAATGTAACCCCAGGTAATTTAGGCGTTCAGGAGATCGCTTTTGGTTTTCTCAGTGAACAAATCGGGGTTGGCATGACCTCTGGAATCCTGCTTTCTATAATCACCCGAATTTTCAGCACTTCGGTGGTCATCTTGCTGGGTTTGCTTTTGGGAGGGGTTGACCTGTTACGACATCGCGAAGATTACGTGAAATCGCAAGTTGGACCGTACCAAAACTAATCATATAAATCAACAATGTAAAATATTATATGGAAAGTTTTATTGACAAAAATGTCTGCCATGTGATATAATGACGAAAGGTATCTTTTGAGGTTTTTATCGTAAGTTGCAAACGTCGGCTCGGACGAAAATATAAGTTTTTATATCAGAATAGGTTACAGGTTGAAAACCGGAAAGGTCGGTGGATATATGATTAGAAAAAGCTACACAGCATGGATAGTGGCGGTGGTTTTAGTGTTGGCGGGCAGTTTGCAGGCCCTGACTATTGTCGCTCCCAACGGCGGGGAAAAAATCGCTCCCGGCTCAACCTATGCCATTACCTGGGAAGATGGTGCAGGTGTCGCTGAGGTGATAATCGCGTATTCTATCGACGACGGCCAAAACTGGTCGGAAGTCGATCCGCCCAATGCCGGTAACAGCGGCAGTTACGACTGGCTGGTTCCGGATGTAGACTCGAACCAGTGTCTGGTCTATATTGTAGATGCGGATAATCCAATCGAATTTGACTTGAGTGACGATTTGTTCACTATTCGCGGCCCGCTGCATGTTGATGACGACGCCCCGTGCGATCCCGGCCCGGGCGATCCGGACGTGAGCGATCCATGCGAAGACGGCGGCATTGAACATCCCTTTGACAGTATTCAGGAGGCCATCGATGACGCCCAAAATAGTGATATGATTCTGGTTGCCGACGGCACATATACCGGTACAGGCAACCGTGACATCGACTTCAGGGGCAAAGCTGTTACGCTCCGTTCCCTGAACGGCCCGGAGAACTGTATTATCGACTGCCAGGGAACACCATCGGAACCACATCGCGGGTTTTGGTTTGGCTCTGGCGAAGGAAACGGCTCCATCTTAGATGGTTTTACTATTACCAATGGATATGGACCAACAGAAAGTTTTGCAAACTTCACACGTTCGTCAGGTGGTGCAATCTTTACTATAAATAATTCTACCCCAACTATCACGCGATGCCGGATTGTCGGTAATAGTGCTGCTTGTGGAGGTGGTTTACATTGTATAAAAAATGCTGAAATCAGAAATTGCATAATCACAGGCAATTCTGCTGAAATTACGGGGGGGGGGTGTTTATTTTTGGGACCATAGTTCTGTTATTAGTTACTGTACTATTACGAATAATTCAGCAGGGAAACACGGTGGTGGATTCCATTGCTATCGGCATAGCTATCCTACCATTAGCCAGTGTATAATATGGGGTAACACTGCACCTCTCGGACCGGAAGTGTCGTTAAAAAGCACAGTTTACCCATCAGAATTAACAGTTTTATACAGCAATGTAAAAGGTGGTCAGGCGGCGGCGTATGTCGAGTCTGGATGTACCTTAATTTGGGGCGAGGGTAATATTGATGCTGATCCCTGTTTTGCCGATCCACAAGAGGGTGATTATCATCTTCGTTCGCGGCTTGGCCGTTATGTCCCGGTCGATCCGGCCGAGTTCGGCGGACAAAAGGGACTCTGGGCCAGGGATGATGTAACCAGTCCCTGTATCGACGCGGGCGATCCGGCGGTTAATCCTATGAATGAACTTATGCCCAATGGCGGCAGAGTGAACATTGGCGCCTACGGCGACACAGAACAAGCCGGCCTTAGCGAGTGGCGGATTAAGGGTGACATCAACCTGGACGGCATTGTAAATATGCTGGATTTGGCGGAACTGAGCGTCGATTGGCTTTGGACAGCGCCATGGTGGGAATAGTTCCGGCGGTAATAGTGTCAACCTTACGACAAAATGTTATGGTTTCGCTTGCGGGAATTCCCATACGCGATGCGTATAAATTAACATGGAGTAAAATTAATGATTGTTCCGTTATTGGATTTGAAAGCACAGTATAAAACGATAAAGAAAGATGTCATAGCAGCGGTGGCAGAGGTTCTGGAATCGCAGCAATGTATCGGTGGGCCGAAAGTAACTGAACTGGAGGAAAAAATCGCTGTTGTCAGCGGTTGTAAGTTCGCGGTGGGAGTTTCAAGCGGCACCGACGCCATTCTTAACAGCCTGATGAGTCTTGAGATCGGCCCAGGTGATGAGGTTATTACCAGTCCCTTTACCTTTTTTGCCACTGTTGGTTGTATTACTCGCACAGGCGCTAAACCGGTTTTTGCTGACATCGACCCCAAAACCTATAATATCGATCCCGCCCTGATAGAAAAGGTAATTACCGACAAAACCAGGGCTATTATGCCGGTGCACCTGTACGGACAAATGGCGGATATGGATGCGATTATGACACTGGCCGACAAACACGGTCTTGCGGTTATCGAAGACGCCGCCCAGTCGATCACAAGTACCTATAAAGGCAAAAAGGCCGGAAGTATCGGCACCACAGGCTGTTTCAGCTTTTTCCCAAGTAAAAATCTCGGCGGGATCGGCGACGGCGGTATGATCGTTACCAACGATGAAGAGTTATACGACCGCCTTGTTATTATGCGCAACCACGGCATGAACCCGAAATATTACTATAAGTTCGTGGGGGCTAATTTTCGACTTGATCCCATCCAGGCGGTTGCCTTATTGGTCAAACTGCCCTACTTAGACCAATGGTCCGAGTCCCGCCGGCAAAACGCGGAATACTACAATAACAAATTTGCCGGCACTGCCGTACAAACGCCGTATATCTCGCCTGATTGCGTAAGCGTCTATAATCAGTATTGTATTCGCGTCCCCCGCCGCGGGGAAGTGGTGGCTCATTTGAGGGAGAACAATATCGGCTGTGACATATATTACCCTCTGCCACTGCATCTGCAGGAATGTTTCGCGTATCTGGGCTATAAAAAAGGCGATTTTCCTGAATCCGAAAAGGCGGCACAGGAGATTATGGCCCTTCCGATCTATCCGGAACTGACCAACGAGATGAAAGACACCGTAGCGAACGCTATCTTAGCTTTCGTCCATTAAAAATATCGGTAACCGTTCATAGGGTGACACCTTTCTGTATTTCAGAGAGGTGTTCCTGTACCTGTAATCCGCTCGACGGTATTGACGATATAATCGGTTACGTCGATCTTATCGGCCAGAAACTTATTTCGTTTGATTTTACATCTCTCAATAGCATTGTCATCTTTGAGCCAATCAATACTGACGTCCAGGGCGTGATTCGTATCGGTGGTCTGGTTAAGCATACCATAATCTTCGAGCATGTCGATATAACCCAGCTTTAGAGAGTTAATATAAACAGCCGGAGTGCCCAACATGTTAGCTTCCGAGGCAACGGTTGCTCCCTCGGCTATACACAGCGAGGCAAAGGCCAATACATGATGAATCTGATGAACGGGGATATTCAGGCGGTATGGTTCCAGTTCGCCTGGCAGTTCACCTTCTGATGTGATATAGACTTTAGCGTACTGAGCGATGTCTTTGACAAATTGCAGTTTTTTACTATCGGCCAGTCCATACTGACCGACGTCGTGATGGGCGCCCCAACTGACAAGACGGATAATGCAATACTTTTCAGATGGGTCTATGCCCAGGGACCTAACTATTTCGGCGTCTGGTGTGAAACGGTCTGGGTGCAGGTAGGCCAGTTCATGGCAGCCGGGATAGAGTACCTGTTTTTCAATCGGCGGATTGAGATAACAGTCCGGACTCTGAATCATGGTAGCCAGCGGCCAGGTAATCGCGTGTGCCTGTTTTTGATGCTCGGTATCATCCCATACAACAGACGGCTTACCGAGAAGCCAACCCACATGGGCGATAAAGACTCCGCTTATACCTGTCAGCACATCCGGCCGAAACTTCTTACAGAACCGCCACAGCCGCCAGTCCCGCACAATAAGTTCTCGCAGCAGTCCCGCCCTGCCCCGTCCGACTTTGCTCAGCAGCGTATAGGGAATCCCGAAATTATCCAGCAGGCTTATGGTTACATCTTTTTCTCTTGCTGTAACGGCTACCTCGTGCCCTCGTTTTTGGAACTCGTCAATCGCATGTCGAAAAAAGTGTACATGTGCCGGATGGATAATATCGATAAGAATGTTCACGTAGTCGTACTCCGAAAAATCATCTGTTATGCTCACATCAGCAACGCAGGCTGATTTTTACTTATTATACTCATTCCAGGCAAAAATACCATATTGTATATTTCGTGGGTTCATTATCCATAACACAACAGGTGGCAGCCAGTCCCGTAGGGACAAATGATAATAGCCCAGCGATTTATCGCTGGGAAACCTGTTTCTATATTATTTTAGTCCCGCAGGGACGACTGAAAATAGTTGTCCTATCCATTTGAAAAGAATACAATACCATAATCATGATGAAGCTTTTTACTCATTGGATAGTCCGAAGGCTTATCTCAAATAACCGGGACATCGACAACGTCATAGTACGTGCCCGGTATGGTACGCTGGAGGCTGTCGCCAGCATCGTTATCAATCTACTTTTATTCGTCGTCAAGTTAATTCTTGGCTTGATGGTCAATAGTGTATCGTTAATCGCCGATGCCGTACATACTCTTTCGGACTCCGGCACGTCAATCATTATCCTGATTGGGTTTCGTATCGCCAAAAAACCCGGTGATCGTGAGCATCCCTTCGGTCACG
>DAOVXR010000230.1 GCA_030636065.1 Sedimentisphaerales bacterium
ACGAATCTTTTGTCTCGTTTTCTTTCACATCACCAGCATCCACAGGGAGGGTGGGACTTTGACCCACGCGTGTTTCATTTGAAGTGGGAGGCGCACTCCGTGCGGCGATCTCATCCGAGGACTCGACCAGTGATTCGAGCACATCCTGACGAACGGTGTCGGTTTTGATCGGTTCTGATTGCGTTTCCGTTTCGGTCGTATCGACCGTAGGTTGTTGTGGCGAGACTAATTGTTCGATAACGACTGTTGATTCATCTTGTAATGGAGTTGCGCTGGTAAGAAAATCACTTACTCCGGCCCCCATCGTAGCACCTGACGTTTCCACCTCTGCCGCTTGTGCCTTGGCGACTATATGCAGGAAGACATCTTCGAGTTTATCGCGTGGCGTGCTTACTGTTATTTGCTGGTCGTCTTTTGGGCATTCGTGTTGGATGATTTTTTCGATTTTGTTCAGGGTTTGTTTTGAGAGTGATGGGCTTACTATTTGTGTAAATCGGCCGCGTGTGAGCATTTCTTCGACTGTCCCCTCGGCCTGAACTTTTCCTCCGTAGAGGATACAGATACGGTCGCAGACGTCCTCGACATCTGCCAGCAGATGGCTGCACAGCAGCACGGTTTTACCGCGTTTGCCGAGTTCTCGGACAAGGTCTTTTATTTGTCTCGTTCCGATCGGGTCTAATCCTGCGGTCGGCTCGTCGAGGATCAGCAGGTCCGGATCGTTTATCAGTGCCTGCGCCAGTCCGATCCGTCTGATCATTCCTTTGGAGTACTCGCCTATGGGCCGATGTACTGCGCTTGCCAGCCCCACCATTTCTAACAGGCTGTCGATTCGTTTGCGTCGTTGTTGACGCGGCAGACCGAACAGACGGCCGTAAAAATCAAGTGTTTCGTTGGCGTTCAGGAACGGATAGAGATACGACTCTTCGGGCAGATAGCCTATATACGCGTTGGTTTTTATATCGCCTGGCGAATTACCCAGTACCCGTGCTCTTCCGCGTGTCGGATATAGTAATCCCAGCAGCATTTTTATCGTAGTGCTTTTACCGGAGCCGTTGGGCCCTAACAGACCGAAGACTTCTCGTGGCCGAACTTCCAGGTTAAGGTCATCGACAGCAATCACTTTCTGGTGTCCCCAGAAATCGCGAAAGACTTTCGCCAGCCCCATCGTTTGAATTACCGGATTTTGTTGTTTATCAGACATTCCAATTTACCACTTAAATGTTCTTCGCTTTATTCGCCCTGAAAGGGCAAAATAGACTAGCCCAGGGCAACGCCCTGGGTTATAAAGAACAACATATAATTTTACGCCCTGAAGGGGCAAAATAAAAACATAATCATTCACACTTGTAACGTCCCTCATACCTTATAAATACAGACTTTAATTCGGCCCTGTACCAAAAAATTTCTGCGCCTGCTCGACTATATCTTTTTTATCATCGCCTTTAAATGAAGAAGTGATAGCTTCTTTAGCCTTACAAGCAAGTCTGTAATTTATTCCGGCAAGTGTCTTTTCTACCTTTTCGGATAATTTATAATCAGCTTTTATCCGTGCATCATGCAGTGTTGATATCTGGCTACCTATAGCTCTAACATATTCATTATTACAATTGTGAAAAATGTTATATAGTAAATGTGTTTGCTTTCGGCCAATTTCTATTTCTTCTTGCCCCAATTTCTCTTTTACTAAATGAATGATTGCATAATACGACCGGCTAATTGATGTGCGAGCATCTGCTTCATGGGAAGAGTCTTTTAAGTTATCAGCCGTATTCAAAAATCTAATTGCCTTCATTCTCACTCCATAGTAATCACAAAATATTGCAATTTATCTGCCGGCAAAGAACGAGCTATAGCAATATTGCAGTTGTATATATAATCTGCCATGTTAGACACATTTTTTCTGTTTGAGACTAAAGAAATAGAGATATACTCTCTGTCACACTCGCTATCGTCCACCAACCTGATTTTGACCTTGGGTCTGGGCTTTAACATAGAACCTATAATCTGCAAGCAAGTCTCAAGCTCCCTTTCGAGGTGATAGGGTCGCAGAAAATAATTAACCTCATCATCTACAATATCAGCCCATTCTGGCAACAAGATGCCAAGTGAAATACTATTTACTGTATTGTCAGGTATAATATTATCCGGTATAATGCCGGCAGCGGTATCACCAATATTCAGGTATTTGTATTTCATGGCCCAATCAGGCAAATCGGCAACAGAAGCGTCATCTATATGTGTCCGACATATTTCTTGTGGTAATGGTGTCATATTTTTGCCATCTCCCTTTGCTGTTGATCTAATTCCTTTACAGACTTCAAGGCAGCAGATAATATTTCTGACAGACCAGCAGAATCATTTATATCAAATTCGCAATTGCCACTTAAAATAGCTTTGGGTTCTTCAGGGTGCTTGGTACATGTCAGCCGATAAACTGCTTTGCCTTTTTTTGTATTGACAATAAAACTTATCTTTTCGCCTTTGCCGATAGCTACCTGCTTCAATGCCTCCCCACAACTTATATATTTACTATCAAACTCCTTCATTTCCCTTGCGTTTTTGAAAGTCAAGGTACCCTGGACATTGAAGCCGACCTTTGTTAATGGCGTATGGGACAGCAATTTGAAATATCGTTGAGCCATACGGTATATTTTAGTTTTCCCAATCCCTGCTTTCAAATCCGACAATACAAATTTATTTTCTTCGACAGTAAACACTAATGGCCCGTAAGCTAATTGCGTCATTGGCGGAATGTTGACATAATTCGAAAAAGCGAGCTGATTTGCATCTTTGTTCACAAAATCTCGCGAGTTGATAATCCTGTGTTTTACTAACCAATCATGTGTAAGTATTTGTGGATTCATCCTGCCCAGGACGGTCACGTTCACAAAATTGTGTTTATACTCAGCCATAATGTATCCCAATCTAACCTTTTCTCTATTTGCCTACATTGTTTAATCAGTTAAGAATTATACTTCAGTATCGCAAAAATATCCTTTTGAGTCAAATATTTAACAAAAAAGCACTACTTTGATGCAACCGCCAAAAGTCCGAAAAACGCCGCAAAAACCAACTATCTGCCCGCGCGAATTAAAGGTATCCGGCACCTTTTTTTGCGTTTCCCTTTCCCACCTTTCACACTTTTCATACCTTTCCACTCTTTCACTTTTTCACATCAATTTTTATCTTTTTTTTTACCGTGAAAGCCGAAAGGTTGTTTGGGCTTAGCTTCTTCGGCAATCATATACTTTAGCACATCAAAAACCTGCTGGAATTTTTCATCATATTTACGTTCCATCGATTCGATTTTACGGCGTAAAAGGGCATTGTCAGCAAGGATTTGCCGCAGTTTTACGAATGTCCGCATAATGGCGATATTGACCTCAACAGCGCGTTTGCTCCGCAGAACGCTGGAGAGCATCGCCACACCCTGCTCGGTGAAAGCGTAAGGATTATACCGCCTGCCGCCACGGCCTGTTTTTGAGGTCGCAATTTGCGACCTCAAAACTTTGGTCTCGTCATTGTTCAATTGAAACATGAAATCCGATGGGAAGCGAGCAATATTGCGTTGAACCTGCTCATTAAGGCGTTTAGTAGCTACCCCATACAAAGAAGCTAAATCCTTATCAAGCATTACCTTTTGCTTGCGGATAAGATAGATGCACTCCTGGATTCGCTCGGCTGGGATAATTATGTCTGTTTTTTTAGCCATATTTTCCGTTCAGGTATCCTGCTCGATGTTATTTCCTGCCGCCAGTCACTGCCGCCGGGCTACCAGGTCCGGGCTGCGA
>DAOVXR010000116.1 GCA_030636065.1 Sedimentisphaerales bacterium
CTGTGTTCGATCTCGACTCCATCGGCCTGACAACGGTGGTTCGTAACCTGAATTGCGGGGTCGATCTGGGCGGCAATTCCTTCTCGCCACCATTAGCTTTGACCCTTGGCGTCGGCGCTAACCCGGTAGCAGCCGAGATCGACCGGGAAATCGAACGGTTCCGGCTGAAAGTCGAAGCCGGGGCTGAATACGCCATCACTCAGCCTGTTTTCGACGTAAGAATGTTGTTCGATTTTCTGGAGGCTATCGAGCCATTCAAGATACCGATTGTGGCGGGTATCTGGCCCTTTACCAGCTATAAAAACGCTGAGTTTATGGCCAACGAAGTGCCCGGCGTGGTCGTGCCGGACGAACTACTGCAACGTATGAGTTGTGCTGAAACCCGCGAACAGGGCAGGCGAATCGGAATTGAGATTGCCCGTGAAATGATAACCGCTATCCAGGATCGTGTGGCTGGTTTTGCCGTCAGCGCACCCTTCGGTAATGTAAAAATCGCATTGGCAGTGCTGGGCAAAATTGAAGACGATGAAATATAGAAGGCGGAAATCAGGAAACACAGGATGACACGCTTAGCCACCTAAACTACAATGTTACTTGGTTGCATTAAATAGACAGGGGGTCTGGCAGTCAGATGTATTAGTTTGTTCGGTAAATGGCAACTCGGCCTGAACTGTTACTTTTTCGACTCTGTTTTTGATTATTTCACAGTATTCTGAATTCAGTTCGTACGCTACGCATTTTCTCTCATTTTTAATGCACGCTTCTATGGTTGTGCCTGTTCCGGCAAATGGGTCTAAAACGACCCCCCCCTTAGGGGAACTGGACTTAACCATTCTTTCAATAATTTCTAATGGTTTTTGAGTAGGATGATCTTCTCGTTCTCTATGTATCCTGTGGAGTCTTGAAATCGACCATACGTCTTTGGGATTATACCCCATTTCCAACCATTTTTTACCGACGAATATTGATCGAGTTCGTGCTTTTTTTGTTTCAGGGTCATACGGTATTCTTATGGGGTCCAAGTCAAAAAAATACTTTTTCGATCTCACAAAAAAACCAATATTATCGTGTACCGAGCTAAACTTTCTCGTAGTTCCGCCCATGCTTGGAACTCGTCTGTCCCAAATGATCTCATTGATCATGATCAGGTGTTTTTTCATAAAGACGAATATTTCAGGGGAGAATTGCCAGGTAGCGAAAATATATAATCCGCCTGTTTTTTTTATTTTAGGTATGACCGCGAGAATCCAACTTTCAGTCCATCGCAAAAATTCATCAGGTTTTTTTTTGTCGGACCCATTACCATAGTCCTTTCCGAGGCAATATGGCGGGTCAGCAATTACAAGATCAATGCTTTCATCTTCAATCTTATTTACTCCCTCCAGAAAATCCTGGTTATAAAGGTCGTATTCCTTCATAATGCAATACTCCTCGAATTCTCACGAAGAAGACGCAAAAAATCAACTCTGCTTCGTTCCTCCGGTTCAGCTTTGTAATACGCCTGAATTTTATCATTCCTCGGATTTACATAAATCGGAAGAAATTGGGGAGAGAATAGATGAACATAATCTTTTACGAACGAAATATTAATGTTCCGAAACTTAAAGCCAAAAACAGCATATATAAGCCTGTAATCCGGTTTTACATTATATTGCATGTATAACTTTTCAACAGCAGCAATATCATTTTTGTTCCGGCGACCCTCTGCATTCGTTATTTTGATGTTAACAAAATAAGTTTTTCCGGCTTTCTTTATTACACAATCATGCAGACAGGTGTCCGGCAGGTCAATATCAATGTCTTGTATATTTAATTTCTTCCTGTTATATTTTGCCTGTTGGGTTATAACCTGCTCCACAATCCAGCTTACCGAACGAGTGTGTGGTTTCAACCCATAAGGTAAAACTTTTGGGTCGGTAATATCAAAGGATGGGATGATTTTTATTATTTTTCGGAATAAGGTATCCATTTCGGACAACTCTTGCCGAATTAACTCAATTTCACTTGTTTTGCGGTTTGCCATATCAGTGATTGCCAAACTATGTTTATATCGTTTCCAGACAGATACGCATTGGTTCTAAGGTACGATACTTTCCGCGGCTGTGATTTTTTCCACGCGGCGAGTATGGCGTCCGCCCTGGAACTCCGTGCTCAGCCACGTTTCCACAATCCGGGTAATTAAGGGGTCATTTACCAGCATGGCCGGCAGGCATAGAACATTGGCGTCGTTATGCGTGCGGGACATTTTGGCGGTCAGTTCATCGTGGCACAATGCGGCCCGGATGCCTTTGATCTTGTTCGCAGTCATTGACATGCCCACTCCGCTGCCACAGATCAATATACCCATGTCCGCCTCGTTCCGTGCCACTGCCAATGATACAGGTATTCCAAAGTCAGGGTAATCACAGCTTTTCGATTCGTTAGTGCCGAAATCAATTACCTCGTGTCCCCCGCGCTGCAAAACACTCTTGATCAATTCCTTGGCTTCATATCCCCTGTGGTCGCTGCCTATAGCTATTTTCATCAGTTATACTACCTTTCGCTTTGTTTTTTTATTCATCAGTATATTTAAATATCCCACGCTCTTAGCCTGCTGTTTATCTGCTCTTCAATTCCCTCGCCAATCTGCCGGGCACATTTGCGATACGCTTCAATTGGCATACCGACAGGGTCTTCAACATCCCTGTCCGCCACCAGCAAGGACGTCCGAGGCAGAGCCTGCGGCGATAACCTCTCAACCGTTAGATAATGAGACGAATCCATAACAAATATAAAATCGGCCCCATTCAGTAACTCGTCTGTCAGCCTTCTGGTGTGGTGATTGCTGATGTCAACGCCAACCTCGCGGCAGGCCTGAATCGCCTCCAGCGAGGCCGAAGCCCCATCGTAGGCCATTACGCCTGCGGAAATTACCTTATAACCTTTTTCAGGCAATTGGTCAACATCGCAGGACAATTTTTCCGCCAGCCGAGTACGAAATATTCCCTCAGCCATCGGAGAACGACAGGAATTACCCGTACACACGAAAAGCACAGTCAATTGCCTCGCCCGCTCCAAAGTGTCTAAGCCTAGTACTCCCTTGCGCTTATGAAACATCTCCTCGCCATTTAACTCGATAATCGTCGATGATTCCGCGTATCTCGCAGGGCCATTATCAATCAATAAATCCACTCGGCCCTGTAACTGTTCCAGCACCTCTTCAGCGGTGCCTGGCGCCTTCGCCCCGGCCAGGTTTGCACTGGGGACAACCACCGGCGCCCTTACCATAGATAAAAGGCCACGGGCTACATTATGATCCGGTAACCGTATTCCGATACTATTGTCATAATAAAGTTCCCCTATCACATCCCCGGTCAGCTTTTTTTGTATTTTTGTCATCTGGGATCGGCCGATCTGGAAAATCACTGTCAGCGGCCCCGGCCATGACTTACGCAAAAACTGTCTGTTCAGCAGCGACAGGTCAGGAACATATTGCTCAATGTCGGACTTGTCGCCGATATGTAGAGTGAAAGGCTTACCTGTATCACGCTCTTTCAATTCTCGCAGCCGTTTGACCGCCTCGGGCCGATCCAGACGGGCAGCTATACCATAAACTGTCTCGGTAGGGATACAAACCAGCGCACCTCTGTCCAGAAATTCCGCTGCCTCTGTAACAGCGGCCTTGATCCCGGCTTCATTCTCAACTTTTATAATCCTGGTCTGCATTTCGTATGTTCCAAAATGTCCTTAATATTATTGTAACACTCTATAACGTAAACAGTTGTGCATGTCAAGCGACAAATTATATCTTGACCGTCACGCAAACTGTCGATAGAATCCTTTTATGAAAATCGCGGCTGTAATATTTGACCTTGACGGTACATTGACTCAACCTTATCTCGATTTCGATCAGATTCGTTCTGAAATCGGCAATATTGACGGGCCGATTCTGGAAGCTATGGAACAAATGTCGCCACCCCAACGGCAAAAGGCCCTTGAAATCCTTCATAGACACGAACAGGAAGCAGCGGAAAATTCCCGCCTGAACCCCGGCGCCAGTGAAATTCATGTCTGGTTGCGTAACCGAAATATTCAGATCGGACTGGTTACCCGCAATCAGCGCAGTAATGTTGAATATGTTTGCAAGGCACATAATTTAGATTTTGACAGCATTGTTACACGCGAAGACGGGCCGGCCAAGCCGGATGCCTTCCCGGTTCTCAGGGCGTGTGAACTGATGGGAGTGCCGCCGAAAGAAACATTGGTTGTGGGGGACTATCTGTTCGATCTGATCAGCGCCCGACGAGCCGGCGCCCATCCGATTCTGCTCAGCACTAATGAAAATCATACTGACTTTTCGCACGAGGCCGATTATGTTATTTCGTCCCTTAACGAACTACCCGATGTGATCGAAGGGTATAAGAGTAAAAGAGCGTAAGAGTATAAGAGTGTAAGGGGAAAGAATATGGTTTCTGTTTTCCCATACACCCATACACTCATACACTCTTATACTCACAAACCCATACACCCAACTATGTTGATATTAGCTATTTCCAATTTGATGCACCGCAAAGTCCGATCGATTCTGAGCGTATCGGCGGTGGCGATAGCCATAACGCTGCTGCTGATTCTGGTGGGGCTTTCGCATGGTACGCTGAACGAGGTGTCACGGCGGATGGAAAGTGTAGATGCGGAAATCGTCGTCCGTGACAAGCATTTCGACCTTGGCAGTATGAGCGGGGGCAAGCTATGGGAAAAGGAAATCCCCCGCCTGATGAAGTTGCAGGTTGATTCACATAGTGGACAAACCAATGCCGACCCCGCCATACAGCGGGTTATTCCGGTTTTTCTGGGCCGTATGAAACTGGCGGGTCTTTCCCAAAATGTCTTCGGTGTCAATCCGGAGGACTTCCCATTTTTTGCCGGGACCAGGCGTCTAATCGACGGCGTTCTGTTCGATGACATCGAATCGCCCGCCAAAGCGGTCCAGTGGTTTGACACGCAGGCAGGCCGGTATTCTGATACACAGGCGGACCAGGGGCTTGATACACAGGTGGACCAACGGGCTGACTTTTTGCCTTTGGTTATCGATCAGCGACTTTCTCGTGCCGCGAATTTGCAGGTGGGTGATGCGGCCGGTTTTGGCGATGTTCCCGCCCGGATAGTCGGTATTGTCGAGACGGGTGTTGCCGGACGCGTTTTTGCGCCTATCAACATGCTCCGCGGAGCAAACGGGATCGCCGCCCGAACAGCGCACTTGTTCTTCATCAAGGCCCGGCCCAACCTGACAACCGACCAGCTACAACAACTCTGCGATAAAATCGAGCGCCACACTCGTCGAAGTGCCACACTCGTAGCCAACTATGGCCAGGTACTCCGGGAAAACTTTCGAAACCTCACTGTATTTGTCAGTCTAATCAGCGTTATCGCGCTGGTTATCTGTTTCCTGTTCATACTTGTAACCATCCACACCAGCGTCCTCGAACGCAGTAAAGAAATTGCCATACTACAGAGCCTCGGCGCCGGCAGCGGTACGATCCTGGCGCAGACTATTCAGGAAGCACTACTTATTTGTGTACTTGGCACGATATGGGGCATAGTGCTGACATTCGGTGTCCGATGGCTTATCGAAACATATCAGCCGTTAATGACCGTCGAGATTCGATCACTTTGGTTGTTGGCAGCTATGGCTATCGGATTGGTCGGAGGCACCTTGAGCGCACTTTATCCAGGGTATATGGCTTTGCGACATGACCCGGTTAAGGCGCTGAGTTTTGAGTAATTCAGTTCTGACGAATTAGATCGCCACACGGAGTGTGCCTCCCACTTTGGAAGAAAAACGCGTGGGTCAATTAGCCCCACCCTACTATCTCAGAGGTTGCCTATAGCTTTTAGGTACCCACCGAGTTATTTTGCAAGATTACCCTGATCGATGCAGTCAAACCGGAAGTTGTGAAAAATCCCGCAGGGGAAGATTGATATCGTGGAGCATTTGCAGGTCCTGCCGGATGTCGCGGCCGGAGGTGGTGAGGTAGTTGCCGATCATGATGCCGCCGGCGCCGGCAGAGAAAATCTAGCTCTGGAGGCTGTGAAGGCACTTTTCGCGACCGCCAGCGATAGTGATATGTCTGTCGGGCAAGACAAAACGAAACATGGCGATGGTTCGCAGGGCA
>DAOVXR010000158.1 GCA_030636065.1 Sedimentisphaerales bacterium
GAAAGGGCTTACGGGCGCCGCGGCGGTCAGTTCCAGCGTATCCACTTGCTGCAGATGACTGATATATTCCTGTAATTCGAACTCATTGAACTGGCTGAGAAACTCCACCGAAGCGGTTAAATTAAGTTCGCGAACTGTTTCGATTAGCTCTGACTTGCTCATTGTTGCTCCATCTATTCTGCTTATTCTGCGCGGGGGTTTATTCTGCTGATACAATTTGTGAGGGGCTGACACGTGCGGAGCGAAACGCAAAAGCAAGGCCTCAACAATTAAGGTATCGACCCGCCGGCTGAAATTTCTTTAACGCTTTTAGCAACGAATTTACGCTATAATACTTGTCCGATAAAAACACAGTTGTTACGTGAAACGCAGGCCTACTACTTTATGACAGCTAAAATTATGGGTGGCAGAGTCTGATGTAATCGCCAGGAGACAGGCGATGGTTGTTAGTCTCGTAGGATGGGCTTTAGCCCATGCGGATATTTTGGGTGGCATGCTTTACACGCAGCTTATGCTTTGCATAAGCAAGTTTAAGCATGGCTTTTGGTTTTAGCCCTGAAAGTTTTGTAGGGTGCGATGTATCGCACCATTTCCTTATTAAAAGCCTTGTAGGGTGGGCTTATGGCCCGCGTTTATTAACCCCCGACTTTATGTCGTGGGGTTCTTCTGCAGGGCGGGGTCTTACCCCACGCGGTTTTTCTTAGCCCTGAAAGGGCGATATAAAGTTTTTAGTAACTGTTCAATCGTTTTACCAATTGCACGTGAGTGAACAGTTACTCCTTATTAAAAATTACAGAGCAGCAACATTTCCACACTGGAGGCGATTTTTTAGATGACAAGTGTGCGTTTGGAAGACAATGTGGTCAACCGAACTCTCGGACCGGAACAGCCGAAGGTCAAGATATGGAGTTCGGCGGGACTTATGCTTACCTACTGGTGTCCCAGTCGGTGTGCGTGTTGTTATGTGTTTGCCGGCCCCGACGCTGGCCGTGAAGAAACCGAAATGAGCGTGGAGTTGGCCGTGGCGTGTTGGCGGGGCGTCCGGGAATTGGCGGGACCACGGGGCAAAGTCCACATAACCGGCGGCGAACCATTTGGCAACTACGAACGGCTGAAAAGAATTTTACAGGCTGCTTGTGAGGAACGACTAAGCGGACTGGAAAAAATCGAAACTAACGCATATTGGTGTACTGACGATAAACTGGTACGCCGACGATTGGCCCAACTGAAAGAAATTGGACTAACCAGGCTCCAGGTCAGCACTGATGTTTATCATCAGGAATACATTCCATTGGAGCGAGTGGAACGGGTCGTGCGGATAGCTCGTGAGGTACTCGGCGAGACGGGTATTCAGGTACGATGGCGAGATTTCCCGGCGGAACCGGTGCTGGTGGCGAATATGAGCGGCTCTCAGCGGGAGGCGGCGTTCTCGGCAGCCCTTGCCAAACGCAGGGAAAGATTGCTGGGACGGGCGGCTGACGAATTGGTTAATCTTTTTCCATTAAGGAGTTACAAGAAAAATGCCGAAGGTAGTAACTGCTATAAGGCATTACTTGGCGCCCGCCATGTACACATTGACGGTAGCGGCAATATATTTTGCGGCACCTGCATTGGTATTGTGGCCGGCCGCGTTGACCTGAAAAAACGTGTGAGCCTGACAGAGATTTGGCGGGGGTTCGACTACCACAAGAATCCGATTTTTTCTATTTTGGCAGAGCAGGGACCTGTCGGGCTTCTGAAACAGGCCTTGGAACTGGGCTATCCGGCCAGACAGGTCAGAGCGGGCTATGCCGACAAATGTCATTTATGCTATGACATTCGCCGATTTTTGTTCACTAAAGGTGTTCATCCTGAAATTCTGACTCCGGGTGTATGTTACGGAGAAAACGACAAAAAAACAGATTAGTCCTGTTCTTCCAAGTGGTTAAAACAAAAACACCGAAGTTATGCCTTGACGAAACGGAAAAAAAACAATAGACTGAAGAGTATCTCTATGGAAACAAATGTTGATTCAATTTTAGGCAGGCTGGTTGTTGACAAGCAATTTTGCACCGATTCCGAAGTTCGGGAATGCTGGGACGTCGTAAAAAACCTTGCACGGCAGGACAAACCTCACAGCCTCGCGGACGCTCTGTTAGCCCAGGGGTATGTAACCAAATCGCAACTCGACAGAATAGCCAAAGCCATCGACGATGCCCGCCCGGCGCATCGGATTCCTGGATTCCAGATTCTGGAGAAGCTCGGATCGGGTGCTATGGCCACCGTTTTCAAGGCTCGCCAATTGTCGCTTGACCGTACTGTGGCGATCAAAGTACTACCGAAACGACTCTGTGAGAATCCGGAATATGTTACCCGTTTCTATAAAGAAGGAAAAGCAGCGGCCAAACTGAATCACCCCAATATCGTCCAGGCCATCGACGTGGGCGAAGCGGGCGGCTATCACTATTTTGTCATGGAGTACGTCAAGGGCAAGACCGTCTATGACGACCTGGTCAAAAACAGAGGCTATGACGAGACAGATGCGCTGGACATCATTATCCAGATCGCCGAGGCGCTTGAGCACGCCCACGCCCGCGGCCTGATACACAGGGACGTTAAACCCAAAAACGTAATGATTACCGAGAGTGGCGTGGCGAAACTGGCTGATATGGGACTGGCCCGCGAAGCTGCCGACAAGGAAGCCGCGCAAATGGAGGCGGGACGTGCTTACGGTACGCCATATTACATCTCACCGGAGCAGATTCGAGGAGAGCTTGATATTGATTTCCGGGCTGATATTTATTCGCTCGGTGGCATGTTCTATCATATGGTAACCGGCCGAGTTCCGTTCGAGGCTTCCACACCGTCCGCCGTGATGCACAAACATCTTAAAGAACAGCTTGTTCCGCCCGACCATATCAATTCCAATCTGAGTGTCGGCGTCGCCGAAGTGATCGAAGTAATGATGGCCAAGAACCGCGAAGAGCGTTACAGCAGCGTAAAACTACTGCTGGAGGACTTACGCAACATTCAGGCGGGTGAAACGCCTCTGCATGCCCATCAGAAATTCGACCCGCTCGCCCTTGTCAATCTGGAACAAAAGAGTCCGACAGCCGATTGGGAGCTTGAAGACGTCCTCAGTGAATCACCTCAACAGTTGGGATTAAAGATGCTGATCATCATTCTTTCGGGAATGTTGGCAGTGGCAGTCCTGCTCATCGTAGTGCTCTTAAGCAAATCATAATAATACAATAACAGCATAAATTGCGGGTTAAGGCGGTGTACTTTAACGCGGTTTTCCCGTCCCCTGTGTCCATTTTTTCAATTTTCACTTTCGTTCATTAATGGCCATTAATGTGCAATTAGTGTTCAAAAGCGCGCATATTTGTGATGGTGTTGCATTTTGGCAACATAGATTTTAACGATTTCTCTCTATTCTAAGGCATTGTTGCCGTAAAATGCCCAAAATCAAACGAAAGTTCGGGCGAAAAAATGGGCCGACCAGCAATAAACGCACGCTGCCGCACACATCTGAATTTTCATTTTTTTTCGACAGTACACGAATGAAGGGTTACGTTTTTTCGATCCGGCTAAAGTGATCGGTAACCTTTTGGGCCAGGTCATCGGCAGAGAAATTCTCGTCGAATCTCAAATAAAGACCACCGCGGCCTTGTGTTTTAGTTTGATAAAGCAGATGCGCCGTCCAGGCGAAAAGTCCTTTGTACGGCTGTTTGTAACGAGAGCTTCTGCCTTGCAAAAAAGCAAGATTGATATGATCGAGCAGTACTCTGCAACCTTCACCGGCATCAGCCGGCAGAAACGATTCAATTTGATCGACCCAGCCCGGGCCGATGAGAAAGCAGGTTATCTGGTTCCCTCTGGCGCGAGAGCCGGGCAACCTGACCGGCGGACCGGGCTGAAAAGCCAAAACAAGAAAATCCTCCAAAGGAGCGACCCATCGATACGCCGGCGACAACAATGTCTTAAGCCGTTCGATTTTTTCTTTGAGCCGCTGGGCCTGCTCGAACCGCAGATCATCGGAAAGTTTTCTCATCTGTTTTTGCATTGTGTCCATAGCCGTTTGCGGTGAACTGCTCAAAAAATCAATGACCTCATTAATGATTTTGCGATATTGAATTTTGGAGACAGTGCCATTACAAACAGCAGAACATCGGTTCATCTCGGCATAAGAACAAGCCGCCGCATCAGGCGCGTTTATGAGCACTTCAGGACAGCGACATAAATCGAAAACATCCTGCAAAATTTTTACACATCGAGCAGCGGATTTACCATCAGCGAACGGACCCCAGTATTTACCGGAATCAGCCCTGAACTTTTTAGTGGATATAAAAAAAGGATAATCCGCCTCCGGATCGATATGCACGAACCACACTTCTAACCGTGGGAAAAAATCTTCGTGGCTGTCCGGATAAGCAGCCCGGGCAATGCGGTAATACGTCAAACGTGTTTCGAAAGCACAATAACAGCGGCGGAACCAGACCCGCCGTACAATCGGGCGAAGCTGCGTCCGACGTGTTTTTATGTCGGCGTCTTCCTCTGTTAATCGACGGTGAACCTGACCGCGCAGGTTCGCGCTGTACAAAAGCAGAATCGGCTTATCGTCGTTCGTGGCGAACAGGCAAACACCCGGACAGGTTGGCAGGTTGTTCACAACCAAAGCCAAATCGGCTTCCGGCGAAACGAGTAAGCAACCGTCAAAAAGTTCATGGAACGACATTTCGATAGTATAAGGCATTACAAAGCCAATATAAAATATAAAACCTGAATTTTAATCTGAAGTGCAACAAAACGCAAGTTGCAAAACCCATCGCGTTTAACGTCCGATAGAGTAAATATCAACAAAAACTCTAAATTAAAGGACGCAACGCAATGGGCTATCAACATCTTAGCATTGA
>DAOVXR010000241.1 GCA_030636065.1 Sedimentisphaerales bacterium
TGGTGCGATGTATCGCACCCTACTTAACTAATTATGAATTAAGAAACCAGAATGACGAATCAATAACGAAGTGCCAATGACGAAAAAAACCGGTTAAAGCACCCCTTTGCCTACGGCAAAAAGTAGAACTCATTTTTCACGGGACATTCCGATGGCAGGCGCCCGGCAGCGTACAATCAGAAGTCAAGCCTGTTTTTGGAATAAATATTGCCATGATTGATATCTGTAGATGTGATGTAAAAGACAAAGAGAAATTAGCATTATTTCGTATGAAAAGAGCAGAGTGGATTAGATGGCTTTCAGGAGAATCGTATCATTCAATATTTAACCAAATTGATAACTTACTCTGGTTTGATACTGTTTTTAGAACCATCAACGAGGCAAGAAGAATCTCATCTGAAAAAAAATCAAGTGAAACTGGATTTAATAGACCATTAATAGACCTTCTTGATCGGGGGTTTGTCGAATCACAAACTCTTGCAATCCGTCGATTAACTGATGCAAATTTTTACTCCCCGCAAAAGGCTGTTATCTCTATAATTCGTCTCATAGATGATATTAGGATTAATATTAATTTATTCACTCGCGAGAATTACATTTGCCATGACGGAATTTTGTATAAAGAATTATCCGAAGAAAAAGATGAAGAAAAGAGGTTCCATTGTGAGCACAAGCATGCAATTTTCGATAGGCTTTCTGGTACTTCGTCTGAAAAAAGGAAACGAACAGATAAACTTAAAGTGTCTGAGATTTCCGATCGAAAACAAGAATTAAAAGTTTGCGATAAAATCAGAACCTATGTGAATAAATTTGTTGCTCATGCATCTGATCCGGAAAACAGACCATGTTTAAGTGAAGAGCAAAGAGGTGTCACCTTGGACACATTAGATAAGTGCTATCAAGCCATTGTGAAAGTAACTTCATTTATCGGCACAATAGTTCTATATGAGACATCAAGTGGAGGAGTCCCTACGCCACAATTTGATCAACTTGAAAATTTAGACAAACCAATGGTGAGTGAATACAATGTAGAATTACTTCATTCATGTTGGGAACAAAGGCGTTCAGAAATCAATAGTTGGGAAAATATAAATTGGCCAAAATGACTTTAATGTATAACTAATGTCGCCGGGTGCCTATGCTTAAAATGGTCTATAAAAAATTGAGTAGTACCTTTCTGTGTAGAGAGGTGAAGCACTCAAATTTACCTGGGGATGTTGTTGAGGTTATCATAAGGGTAACCGTTCACGCTTTTTACGGGTTGCTTTCTTTCGCCCTTTCAGGGCTTTTAGTTGGTTGTCGCAATTCTTCCGGGGGCTTACGCCGCCCGGCTATGCGCTCTTTCGGCCCTTTGGGCCTAATAAAGAGAAGAGTCCCCCGATTTTACATCGGGGACAATGTTAGGGCAGGCACGGGGGCCTGCCCCTACTTGAGGAAAGGAATCTGTGAACGGTTACAAATTCATCGATTTGCCATAATGCCTTTCTGCGGCTGTACCGTATCGGTGAGTTCAGTATCGATTATTTTTCTGCCGCCGGTGCGTTTAATATGGCCGTCAGGTTCACCGGTTATATTAAAAGTAACCTCCCAGGTAACACCGTCGATGCGTAAGCGAACGCCTCTGCGACGGTCGGGTTTGATCAGTTCGGTTTCAACCATCCCCTTCAGCTTCCGATCGCCGACCTGGATGACATGAAGAAACATATCCTCTTTACGCGGCGCAGAGGGTGAGATTTCCATGCGCCATCGGCCCATCAGGGTAAGGTTTTTGGGCTTGAGGGAGCTGGTCTCGAGATCCCAGTTTTTACCCGCCGCATGGAATTCTCTGCCGGGGCCGCCGACGAAAGTTCGTTTTGCGTTTTCGGGCAGTAATGTACGGCAAAACATACGGCCACGGCCATGATCAGCGCGGATAGTATTATCATCAACGATGGCGGGTTTGTCGGCGGTATGAATAAGCCAGTCCTTGCGATAAGTGGGGTCGGTAGTAATTACCCGATCAAAAATCACGAAGTGGTCAGGCATAACAAAGACCATCTGTCTGGTTACCAGACTACATTTTTCGGGCAGGTCGGATTTACCTTTACGCCTGATAACACCGTGCCTGTAACAGGCTGTTGCGTTACCAGCGACATATACATAGTCATCATTGGTCTCGAAGGCCTTTACGGTCGAGCCGAGATGTTTATGCTGTCCGCCGTGATTGCCGGTTACCGTGCCGCCCCAATAATGGGCAGGGGGTTCACCGGGCTGATGGACCAGAATACAATTGTGGGCAACGGTCTGGGCATAGTAATTAGCAAGGTGCTGCCCGTTTTTAGTTTGATCGTACCTTGTGCCGGAATCAAGAGCCAAAAAGCCGCGGTGGTAAATCACAAAGTTAAGCGCATCATAGTGCCGATGTTGGGTCAGGATGCCGCCGCAGGTGAACTGGCAGTAGGTGTCATCCATGCCGGTACCGGAACGCATGAAGATTTGGCCCATGTTTTCAAAGTGTTTTGCGTGGGGAAGATTTTCGGGCTTGAAGACCCGACGCGAATTGTCCGGATGCGAAAGAAGAAAAGGATAAATAAACCAGCTACCGCTATAAGATTGTTTAGGTAGTATTTGCTGGATATACCGGGCCAGGGCGGCTGCCTGTGGAGCCGATAAACCACAGGCAATTTCTAACACCATAGAAACCTGTACTATGCCGAGACAGATGCTCCCGGTGGATGCGCGGTCTGGCCTCGATGACGTTATTAATAACTTTAATCAGTCGGGACAGGTAATCGTGTCGCTCGCTTTCGGTAAAATCGTTATACAGCCAATCCCAGGCCATGACGGCGTGGACTCTGGTGGTGGAATACCAGTTCACACTTTTACGCTGCCGGTAACATTCCTCGTAGAATCGCAAGCTGGTATCGAGGCATTTTTTGGCAAGTTCGAGATAGCGAATGTCCCGCGTGATGAGGTGAACAAAAGCGGCCTGGGCAGCCTGGGGTCCGAGTTCTCTGGGTTCAGGTTTGACCTGGTCGGCCAATTCTGCCATGAGTTTATCGACACCTTTTTTGGATTGCTTATACCATTTGCGTTCAGCGCCAAGTGCCCGCTCGTGTACGGCAGGGAAGGTGTCAGCGTTAAAAAAGAGCCGTGGGTGGTCCTTACGGATTTTAGCGGTCCAGTCAGGCAACTGCTGAGCATGTGCCGTCAGGAAAACCGATAAAATTGACGCCAGCGTCAAAAGTACTTTGCCCCCCACGATTTTGGAGCGTTGACCTCGTTTTTGCGATGTTTTTCGGACTTTTGACGGTTGCACCAAAATTAACAATATGATTGCAGGGCCATTCAGATGTTTATTAAAACTATCAGCCATTGTCAGAAATCCAGAATGTGCTTCAGACTATATGGTCTTCAGCAATGTACGGTTATAAGTCATATCGAGCGATTATGTCAATGCACCATCGTATCGAGCGAGTGTTAGCAAGTCAAGGCATCTAAATTTTACGGGCTTTTATTTTCTTGCAATAATATTATTCGGTTGGGTATAAAGCGAGGAAGAATTTTAGATTTTAGAATGGAACATCGAATGGAAGAGAAGAAGAAAACAGAATACAGAAGAATAGGTTGAACAGAAGATAGCAAAGGAAGCAAAGAAAAAAACAGAAGAA
>DAOVXR010000155.1 GCA_030636065.1 Sedimentisphaerales bacterium
ATCCACAGCCTGCCGTCCATGGCAATACTCCTTTCTTTGTTGTAGTTTGAAATGAGTATAACCCAAACGGAAGGCTGTGTTTATATAGTTTTTTGAATTATGAAAAATCCTCAAGACAGAAGACAGAAGACAGAAGATTTCACGCAAAGGCACGAAGACGCAAAGAAGAAAAAGATAAGGGAACAAAGCGTACAAAGTAATAAGTAAGGCAGCATGGGCTGAAGCCCATCCTACGGGAATTGGATGCCTGTCTTCGCAGGCATGACAATTAAGTGAAAAATTATTGTGTTGGGAGATGTTTAAATGAAAGTAACCGTTGTAGGTGTAGGGTATGTCGGTTTGGTGGCTGCGGCGTGTCTGGCGGAAGGCGGTAATCATGTTGTCTGTGTCGATACGGACAAGAAAAAGATCGAAGGGCTCAAAAAAGGGGTTATTCCCATCTATGAGCCGGGCCTGACTGAACTTGTAAAGCATAACGAGGCGGCGGGACGGCTGAGTTTTACCACCGAACTGAAGCAGGGCGTCGAACACGCGCTTGTAATACTGCTGGCGGTAGGGACGCCGTCGTCGCCGGATGGCTCGGCGGATATATCAGCGGTACTCGATGTGGCAGGGGCAATTGCCGAGTTGATGGATGATTACCGGATAATCGTAACCAAAAGCACCGTTCCGGTAGGCACACATAAAAAAGTTTCCGAAGTGATGGCAGCCAAAACGGAACAGCCGTTCGACTATGTCAGCAATCCGGAATTTCTCAAGGAAGGCTCATCAGTAGATGACTTTATGAAGCCGGACAGGGTGATAATCGGTACAACCAATCCCGCAGTACGAGAGATAATGAAACATCTCTATGGGCCGTTTATGCGTAAAAGCAGTCGAATTATATTTATGGATCCGGCCTCGGCAGAGATGACCAAGTACGCGGCCAACGTTATGCTGGCGACCCGCATTTCATTTATGAATGAGATTTCCGCTATGTGCGACCGGTTCGGAGCCGATGTGGAACTGATTCGTGTCGGACTGGGCAGCGATTCACGAATCGGCAACGCGTTTTTGTTTCCCGGCGTCGGTTACGGAGGCAGTTGTTTTCCCAAGGACGTCAGGGCACTGATATTTATGGGGCGGCAGCAGGATTGCCCGATGACAATCGCACAAGCGGCCGAGCAGGCAAATTATACCCAGCAGGATCGCTTCGCCAAAAAAATACTGGACCACTTCGGCGATAAAGCCGAGTCAACCACATTGGCTGTCTGGGGGCTGGCCTTCAAAGCGAAAACAGATGATATTCGCGAGTCGCCGGCGATCCGCTGTATAGAGAAATTTGTCGAGGCAGGCATAAAAATAAAAGCATACGACCCGGAAGCTATGCCGGCTGCGATGGAAAAGCTCAACGGGAAAATTGAAACCGTAACCAATAGCTACGATGTGCTTGACGATGCCGACGCATTAGTGATATTTACGGATTGGCAGGAGTTTCGCACACCAGATTTCGAGACGATTGCTCAAAAACTGAATAAGCCGGTTATGTTCGACGGCCGTAATTTATATGAGCCAAACTATATGAAAAAACTTGGGATTGAATATCATAGTATCGGCAGGGTATAATATGAAAATATTGGTTACAGGGGCGGCGGGGTTCATCGGTTCGCATTTATGTGAGAGACTTCTGACCGATGGCGCTGAAGTTGTCGGACTGGATAGCTTCGACGAGTTCTATAGTCCCGCGATCAAACGGAGTAATATCGCCGAGTGTCTGGAACACAGGTACTTTTCACTAATCGAAGGTGATATTCGAGATGTCGAATGCGTTGTCGGGATTCTGTCCCGGAACGATATAAATACGATTGTTCATCTGGCCGCGCGGGCGGGAGTAAGGCCGTCGATTGTACAGCCGCTTTTATATCAGGATGTAAATATAAACGGGACAATGGTGTTGCTGGAGGCGGCAAAAGAATACGGGATAAGGAAATTTGTCTTCGCGTCCAGCTCAAGCGTCTATGGCAATAATAAAAAAGTGCCGTTCTCCGAGACGGATAACGTTGATTTTCCCATATCTCCCTACGCTGCCACAAAAAAGGCTGGGGAACTGATCTGTCATACCTATCACCATCTATACGATATGGACATAATGTGTCTGCGGTTTTTTACCGTCTATGGCCCACGTCAACGACCGGACCTGGCGATACATAAGTTCGCCCGGTTGATCGAGGCAAATAAGCCGATACCCGTTTTTGGTGACGGCTCAATGAGGCGGGACTTTACCTATATCGACGATATAATCCAGGGCGTTACGGGAGCCATCGATCATTGCGAGGGATATGAGATATACAACCTGGGCGAATCGCGGCCGGTTCGGCTGGATGAGCTTATCAGCGAGATAGAAAAGGCGCTGGGTAAAAAAGCAATTATCAATCGTCAGCCCGTGCAGCCGGGCGATGTCGTTCAGACATACGCCGACGTCGCCAAGGCCAAAGCGAAATTGGGCTATAACCCACAAACAGATATTGCCGAAGGGTTGCGAATATTTGTGGAATGGTTTAGAAACGGAAGATAAGAAAACAGAAAGAATATTTAACCACGGATTTCACTGATTGCACTGATTAAGAAAAGACAGAAGAATAAATTGAACAGAAGATAGAGAACCGCGTGGGGTAAGACCCCACCCCACAAGACTGGAATGAATCATGGTTGAGGAACAGGGGAACAAAATGGCGAATGACATCCAGGAAGTGATAATCGCGAATTGCGGGTTGGTTTGCTCCAAATGCGGGATGTATATCAAGGGAAAATGCAAGGGTTGCTTCGGCGGCAACCCGATGTATAAAAACTGCCCCATTAAAAAATGCAACGAGGACAATAGCTATAACACTTGCGCCGACTGCAAAGAGTTCGCTGAATTGAAAAAATGCAAAAAGTTGCATAACATAATTTCCAGATTCTTCGGTTTTATTTTCAGGACGAACAGAATAGTAAACCTTAATCGTATTCGAGAAGTCGGCCTGGAAACATTCAAGGCCGAGAACAAGTGATCACCAAAGCAATTTAACAAAAGGCGTTACAATGAAACACAATGGAGTTATTCAGCGAAAGTTCGCTCTGCTTGATAAATATCTACTGCAATTGCAAAGCAGTTTGAGAGATGTTGGCTTTGAGACATTTCGTGATGACTGGGTTCAGCAGCGAATGACAGAGCGGGCCTTACAGGTGATGGTGGAAATTGTGATCGATATTGCCGAGCGTATTATAGCCGTCCAAAACGCCGGGCCGGCAGCCAGCGCAACCGAGGCTATAGAAAAACTTGTAGAATTGGATGTATTAAAGTCCGCCAAGCCCTATATTAACATGGTTCGGTTCCGGAATCTAATAGTACACCAATACGAAGAAATCGATCCCGAAATACTTTATAATCTCGCCAGGAATCAACTCGAAGATTTTCGGCAGTTTCGTAACGAGATTGATCGATCATGAAATTTGATATAAATAAATTGTCTGAATTGCTCAAGGAATGGTGTCCGGAGGTTCGCTTTGCGTTTCTCCACGGTTCCGCCAAAGAGGGAAGCGTAAAAGAAGGCAGCGATATAGACATCGCGTTTTTTGTCGAGGATAAGCCGACGTTGGAGTTGTATAAAAAGGTCAGCGATTGTGTTCACAGTGTTGCGCCCGGCGCCGAATGTGATACGGGGATATTAAACCATGCGGAGCCGATATATCGCTTCGAAGCATTAAAAGGTAAATTGCTGTTTTATAGGGAACAGGAAGAATATCTGCGTTTTTTTTCTCTTACATGTCGTGAGTACGAAAGTCAGATGGCAGATTATGAACGACAACATAAGTATCGTTTGGAACATGTAGCGAAAGGAACAAATTGATGGCAAAAAAGGTACTGAAAGCAAAAAAGTATGCGCCTATGGTCGGTATTGTAGGGCTGGGATATGTCGGGCTGCCTCTGGCGAGAGAGTTCTGCAGGGGCGGAGCAGACGTGATTGGTTTTGATGTAAATTCGAAATCGGTACAAAAGCTCAACAAAGGCGTCAGCCCACTCAAGCATATTCCACATAGCGAGGTTCGTGAGATGGTACAGTCGGGGCGGTTTCATGCGACCTGTTCGATGGCGCAACTCTCGAAACCGGATGCGCTTCTGATCTGTGTTCCGACACCACTGACGGAAAACCGCGAGCCGGATATGACATACGTTGAAGAAACCTGCCGAACTATCGCCCGTTATCTGCGCAAGGAACAGTTGGTAGTATTGGAAAGCACCACGTATCCCGGAACAACGCGCGAGGTGATGCAGCCAATCCTGGAAAGTTCAGGCCTGAAAGCCGGCAGGGATTTTTATCTGGCCTACTCGCCCGAACGAGAAGACCCCGGCAATGTAAGTTATCAAACGGGTACGATCCCCAAGGTAGTGGGCGGCTACAACAAAGAGTCTCTTGAAATGGCTCTTGAAATTTACCGCTTCGGGATCGATACGCTTGTGCCGGTCGATTCCTGTGAGGTAGCCGAGGCATGCAAGATTCTGGAAAATATGTACCGCAGTGTAAATATCGCTATGGTGAATGAACTGAAAATGCTGTTCGACCGAATGGGATTAGACGTGTGGGAAGTCATCAAGGCGGCCAGTACCAAGCCGTTCGGTTTTCAGCCCTTTTATCCGGGTCCGGGCCTGGGCGGCCACTGCATACCAATCGATCCGTTCTACCTGACCTGGAAGGCGCGGCAATACGGTATGCCGACGCGTTTTATCGAGTTGGCCGGTGAGATCAATACCAATATGCCGCATTATGTCGTTCATCGCATTATGGACGCTCTGAACGATCGCAAAAAAAGCCTTAAAGGCTCGAAGGTGCTGGTGCTTGGACTGGCTTACAAAAAAGACATCGACGATATACGCGAATCGCCGTCAATCGAACTGATCGAACAACTGGAAGGAAAAGGGGC
>DAOVXR010000130.1 GCA_030636065.1 Sedimentisphaerales bacterium
ACAGCCTGCCGTCCATGGCAATACTCCTTTCTTGGTTAGAGTTTGAAAAGAGTATAACCCAAACGGAAGGCTGTGTTTATATAGTTTTTTGAATTATGAAAAATCCTCAATTCAGAAAACAGAAGAAAAGAAAAATACAGAGAATATTTAACCACGGATTCCACTGATTGCACGGATTAAGAAAAGACAAAAGAATATTTTGAACAGAAGGTAACAAAGGAAGCGAAGAAGAAAAAAAGAAGAATTCAGAAATATCTCACGCAAAGGCGCGAAGACGCAAAGAAAAAAAAGAAGTTAGACAGCATGGGCTGAAGAGCATCCTACGTGTCGCTATTGTTGAGTTTGGAAAGGTGTTTTTCGTGCAGTTTCATACTGTCCACGTCGCCGACATATTCCGGTACCACTTCCTTGAGCAGGCTGATTATCTTATTACGGTTATCCTTTGTGTCGGCGACGGCCAATAGTCGCTCGACAGTATTGTTCAGTGCCGTTTCGTCGGCTGGTACGTTCTGCCAAATATGAATCTTGGGATGTCTGGTGGCCTGCATGTCTTCGGCGTCCATCGCCAATTCTTCGAACAGTTTTTCGCCTGGCCGGATGCCGCTAAATGTGATTTCGATGTCCTCGTCAGGCTTGAACCCGCTAAGGGTTATCAGGTTGCGGGCCAAATCGAGGATTCTGACCGGCTCGCCCATATCAAGGACGAAAACCTCGCCGCCATGACCCATTACCGCGGCCTGCAAGACCAACTGAGAAGCCTCCGGAATAGTCATAAAATAACGGCGCATTTCCGGATGGGTTACCGTTACCGGCCCGCCGTCGGCGATCTGCTTCTTGAAAATCGGGATAACACTGCCGTTACTGCCCAGAACATTACCGAACCGTACGGTAACAAACCGTGTCTTACTTTTCTTGTTGAGAGACTGAATCGACATCTCCGCCAGACGTTTACTGGAACCCATAATACTGGTGGGGTTCACGGCCTTGTCGGTAGAAATCATCACAAAACGCTCAACACCGAATTTGTCCGCGGCGGCAGCGACGTTCCGCGTGCCTGCCACGTTGTTCTTGACCGCCTCGCCGGGATTGGCCTCCATCAAAGGAACATGTTTATGGGCCGCGGCGTGAATCACCACATCAGGTCGATACTGCCCAAACAATGATTCCACCCTTGGTTTATCACCGATGTCGCAGATAGAAGCCCTGATAACTATGTCAGGGAATTTGACTCTCAACTCCCGCTCGATATAAAACAGCTCATTCTCCGCCTGCTCTATCAATAAAAGCATCTTGGGCACGAAATGACCCACCTGGCGGCACATTTCCGAACCGATCGATCCGCCCGCCCCGGTAATGACCACTACTTTGTCCCTGAGAAAACCGCTGATCAGGTCAAGGTCAAGCGTAACCGGCTCCCGACCGAGCAGGTCGTTGATGTCCACCTCGCGCATCTGCGAAACCAATACCTCTCCCGAAGCAATGGCAACAAGGTCAGGTACCGTACTAAAACGCAGATTCGTCCCCTGGCAATGCTCAATAACTCTGCGTAACTGTTTGTTGGAGGCGCTGGGCATGGCAATCACGATTTCGTCCACACTGTGCTTTCGGGCCATTTCCCTGATCTGTTCGACCGCAGCGAGAACAGGTACTCCGTGAATGCGTACCCCGTGCTTTCGCCAATCATCGTCGATAAAACCCACGACATCATAACGCAAGACAGGCATCCGTTGAATCTCCCGAAGGAGTACCTCGCCGGCATTGCCCGCACCAATAATCAACATGCGAGTCAGTCGTCCACCAGAGATTGTCTGGGTCTCTTCGTAATACAATCGGATGGCCAACCTCGCTCCGCAAATAACAACAATCGTCGCTCCCCAATCAATTAACATCACAGTAATCGGTACATACAAAAGGTCTAATTCAGCTATCCACCTCCGGGTCGTGGGGATGTAGTTCGAGACATACCAGCCGATAACAATAATTACCGTACTCAGGTGAGAAGCTTTGATGATGCTCAGAAGGTCCGATACGCTTGCGTAACGCCACCAGCCTTTGTACTGGTGGAACAGGCCAAAAACACTCAGCTTGACTGTCAAGACCAACAACAACCATTTCAAATACCGACCGGGAAACCAGTCTCCCACTTCCATGTTGCCCGCCACGATGAAAGAGAGAAACAGCGCAACAGCAAAAAACAGCACATGAGCCAGAATGATTCTTATCTGGCGGGACCAGCCGCTCCAGTTTGCAGGCTCTGAAGTGAATTCAGTCGAACTTTTAATATCTTCACTCATATTGGTACTTATCGGCCGAAAAATAACGTTGCTTTACGCTATTAGCTGTGGCAAAGTAGTAGTCGATGTCGGTTCTGACGCGTACAGCGGCGGTTAAGAAAAAACAGCCCGTTTTTTGATTGCGGCCGCATTATATCAGGAATATATACAAGATCAATGACGAATTAGGAAATTAGAATGAGGAATCAATGACGAAGTTCCAATGGCGAATAATAGAAAGTCGCCATTGCCTGTCCTGCTGCGGACAGACGCTGCCACCCGACGTGTGTGGTAAGACCCCGCCCTGTAAGACTAATAAACGCGGGCCACCACCCTACAGCTAACACGTGGGCCAAAGCCCTACTCTCGCTGGTTGCAATTGGTATAATTATGCGAATCCATATCGCCATACTGAAACGGCCCTATTTGAGCCTGATTCTAACGGGCCAAAAACAACTGGAATGCCGTCTGACGAAAATATCCTGTCCACCCTTCGGCCAAATTGCCGACGGCGAAAAAGTGCTCCTGAAAGAATCAGGCGGCCCGGTACGCGGCCAGGCCGAAGTGAAAAAAGTATTTTTTTTCGAGAACCTGACGCCTGACAAGATCGATTCGATCTATCGCAAATATAACGACCAAATACACGGCGCGGATGAATATTGGCAGGGCCGACGAAATTGCCGTTATTGCACTTTGATATGGTTGAAAAATATCAAGCCATGCGATCCCTATAAATTGCGAACTCGTGGTATGCGCGCCTGGCTGATCTGTAACGAGCAGGAAATAAAAAGATTGAGAAAATCATAACATTGTTCAATCCCTTTGCCCAAATGGCGGGCATGGCCCGCCCTACAGAAGAACCCCCGCTTGACAGCGAGGGCTGGTAAAGAACCCCCGCTTGACAGCGAGGGCTGGTAAAGAACCCCCGCTTGACAGCGAGGGCTGGTAAAGAACCCCCGCTTGACAGCGAGGGCTGGTAATTGTGTGGGGTAAGACCCCACCCCTACAGAACTTGTGAAAAATCGTAATGTCTTGTTGTTAAATGTGTTACATCGGTTTGTGTGGCATATTCGATATAATATTAATTTTTGAGCATTTTTTTATACAGATTTAATAGAATCTTAATAGAATACTAACAATTCACTATGAAAAAGACTAAAGAATTTATTTTTAAGATATTTTTAGTAGCTTTATTGCTCTATATGTTTCTCCTCAGTATCGGCCTTATGGGGGCGGCATTCAAAGGGTTCGGCAGGGAATTCGCGGAAAACCTTATCAGGACGACCTCAAACCCGTTTATCGGTCTGTTCATCGGTATATTGGCAACGAGCCTGGTCCAAAGTTCGTCAACCACGACATCTATAATTGTCGGTATAGTAGGCTCCGGCGGGATGGCTGTCGGAAACGCGATACCAATAATAATGGGGGCCAATATCGGGACCACCGTTACCAACACACTCGTGTCATTAGGGCATGTGAGCCGCCGGGAAGAATTTAAGCGGGCCATGGGCGCTGCCGCCGTTCATGATTTTTTCAATCTTATCTGCGTTTGTATATTGTTTCCGCTGGAACTAATTACGAGATTTTTCTGTGGAAAAGGCTTTCTCGAGAGAGGCGCTACCACAATGAGTGCTTTGTTCGAGAACGTCGGCGGAATAAAATTTGTCAGTCCGCTTAAACTGGCTACCGAGCCGGTGGTGCATTTCATTCAGAATGTCGTTCAGGCATTGATAAAGTCGCCAGCCGCCACTAATATTGTGGTGTTGGTTTTGTCGTTTTTGATACTGTTTTTCGCGTTATTTTTCATAGTTAAAATAATGAAGTCGCTTGTCGTGGAAAGAGCGGAGATCATTCTTAATAATGTTCTCAACAGAAGCAAGCTCGCCGGGTTTGCCGCGGGACTGGCTTTTACAGCTATAGTTCAGAGCAGTTCAATTACCACTTCCCTGCTGATCCCTATGGTGGCCGCCGGTATTTTTACAGTTAAGTCGGTATTTCCTATTACTCTCGGAGCGAATATCGGGACGACCGGCACGGCCATATTAGCATCTTTCGCCACGGGAAATCCGGCAGCTATTACTGTCGCGTTTGTTCATTTTCTGTTTAATCTGACAGGGATCGTATGTATTTATCCGATAAAAGTGTTTCGACGCATCCCGATAAAGCTTGCTCTGGGGTTAGGAGAACTGGCTGCGAGAAAAAGAGGATACACGTTTTTTGGCATAATAGGCGTCTTTTTTCTGCTGCCGGCGTTATTAATATTCATCTATAGGCTATTTTGATAAGGAAAGAAAAAATGTTCGAGAATCTTTTAAGTTTCTGGAAAGGTAAAGATTTTTTAACTCAGGTCTTCGAGGAATTCAATGCTATGCTGGATAAATCGGAGTTTATGTTCACGACTGTCTGCGAATGCCTTGTCAGTGATGTTCAAGACCCGGAAATCAAACAGAAAATCTATGATGTTGACCAGAAAATAAATATTTTACAAAAGAACATACGCAAAAGGATAGTCGAACACCTTTCGCTTCAGCCCACGGTCGATGTAACGGTCTGTTTGCTGTTAATGAGCATAGTGAAGGATGCTGAAAGACTGGGCGATTACTCAAAAAACCTTTTCGAGGTAAGAGAACTCGCGGGAAAGCCGATAGATAAAGAGTTGTTCACAAAGTATTTTGACGAACTCGATAAAGACATAGCCAAACTGTTCAAAAGCACCAAAGAGGCTATAATGGAGTCAAGCGACAATAAAGCGGAGTCGTCGTGGGATTATAAGGCAAAAATAACAAAGAAATGCGACAGCATCCTTAAAGAGTTGACTACGAGCAACCTCTCTGTGAAGGAAACTGTTTGCCTTACATTAATCGCAAGATACTTTAAACGAACCGGTGCCCATCTGACTAATATCGCCACATCTGTGGTTTTGCCGTTGAGCGACCTGGACTACTTCGATGAAAAAAGACACCATGATTGAAAATTGTTGACGCATTACAGTAAAAACGCGGGCCACAGGCCCGCCCTACTTAAAAACCTGTGAACGGTTACAAAATTTCAATCAATCCACCTATCGCAGCCAGTTCTCAGCTAAGTATGCAAGGTCCAACATATCAACCGTCCCACTCATATCGAAATCGGCCCTTTCGCACCAACCCGGTGATGAACAGGCGTTTTCGTCATTCCACCAGGCCGCCAGAACGGCGAAGTCCTTAAGGTCAACCTTGCCGTCGCTATTTGTGTCCGCACCCGTAAACACATAAGCTCCAATTTCCCAGCCGGCACCATAAGTGTTTTGGTCAAGAGTGGAAACATTGTTTGGCCAGGTTGATGCTGGATTTAGTCCTTGATTATACGGGCTGACGAGGTTTGTTCCCGCATCTATGGCTGGGGAGTTTG
>DAOVXR010000034.1 GCA_030636065.1 Sedimentisphaerales bacterium
GGTACAGGCGGAATTGCCGGTGTTGCTTACGGTGATGGACTCGGCCAATACGCCGCGGCCAGCGGGGGCCAAACGAATAATGAAATACAAAAAAGCACGAAGTGCCAGTGAATTGAAAAAGGACAATAACACTGAAGAAAAAACAGCCGTGTTGCAAAAAAAGGGCCTGCTTATCGAGGAATGGAACCTCGACGACGTCAAGGCCGACCTCAAATGGTGCGGCCGTAACGGCAGCCCGACTAAGGTGAATCGCATCCAAAGCGTTATTCTCACTGCCGGCGAACATAAAAAAATTGAGCCAACTGACGATGGGCTCCATGAATTAGTGCATGAACTCATAGAAGACCACACTATCGGATAGATCGATAATAAGTAACCGTTCACGCTTTTTACAAGGAAATCGCGTGGGGTAAGACCCCACCCTACAAGACTATTAATTGCAGGCGAGACGCCTGCGGTACAGTTTTTTTCAGTCGTCCCTACGGGACTGTCTTTTTTCAATGGCACTTGAGTGAACGGTTACAATATTTAAAAAACAGGAATGAAGAATGATCGAAGTAAATCTAACCGGCGAAGTATGGATATTCGCTGAACAACAGAACGGCAAACTGAACGAGGTTTCGCTCGAACTGCTCGGGCGAGGCAAACAATTGGCCGAGAAACTTGCGGTTAAGGTCGCTACGGTATTGTCAGGCCATCAGGTAAGCAAACTCTCGGAAGAGCTTGCCGCCTATGGTGCGGATAAAATCTACACAATGGACGATCCGCTTCTGGCCGAGTACCAGACCAACAGTTACACCAA
Source organism: Sedimentisphaerales bacterium (assembly GCA_030636065.1). The sequence continues at coordinate 803 of DAOVXR010000034.1, forward strand.
AGCGTTATGCGAACTTATCACCCGCCACAAACCACAAATTGTTCTGTACGGCGCCACACCGCTCGGCCGAGACCTGGCACCGCGGATAGCCTCGGCAATGAAGGCAGGACTTACCGCCGACTGCACTGATCTACAGATCGAAGATTTCGTCGATCCATCGAGCAAAGAGACCCATCGCAACCTGCTTCAACAGATACGCCCGGCGTTCGGCGGTAATATTATCGCTACGATTGTTAATTATGATCGCTGGCCGCAAATGGCGACGGTGCGTGAAGGCGTTATGCCGATGCCGGAACGCAACGGTCAGTTAGAGGCCGAGGTGATAACGGAAACCGTCGGCATCACGCTCGACGAGTTACCGCTGAAGATACTAGGTCGGCACCATGCGCAAAAAAGAGTGAACCTCAAGGCATCACGCATTATCGTTGCCGGCGGAGCGGGCCTGGGCAGCAAAGATAATTTCAAGTTGGTGTGGGACCTGGCCAATGCCCTTGGCGGCGCCCCGGCCGGTTCTCGTGCCGCCGTTGACCTGGGCTTCATTGACCATGATTATCAGATCGGACAGACCGGTACAACGGTTCGGCCGGCTCTTTATATCGCTGTCGGAATCAGCGGAGCAATACAACATACGGCCGGTATGAGTGAATCGGCCCGGATAGTCGCGATCAATAACGACCCCGACGCCCCGATCTTCCAGATCGCTCATTACGGCATAACCGGCGACTTTAACAATGTCATTCCCAGACTTATCAAAGCTATCCGAACTAAATGTTGAATGAGTGGTGAGTTGTGAGAAAAAGAGAAGAAAAGAGTTAGAGCAAATGGCGGTCATGGCCCGCCCTACTTAAGAAACTCCCGATTTAACATCGGGGGCTGATAAATGCTGGTATTTTGGAAATAACAATTATGACGAATTTTTATACTGACAACGACGACATCAGATTCTTATTCCGGTATTACAAACTAACCGAGTTGGCTGAAATTATGGAAGGCGACTTCTCGGACGGTCGAAAAATCGAATGGGCACCGGAAAACGCCGAGGACGCCGTCGATAACTATGATCGTATTCTCGACACTATCGGTCAGTTAGCCGGTGATTATATCGAGCCGCGTTCAGAAGCTGTCGATCTGGAGGGCAATACACTCAACGAAGACGGCACTGTTACACGCGCCCAGGGCACACAGGACAACCTGCGAAATCTTGCCGAGGCCCAGGTTGGTGGATTTACTCTGCCGCACCGCTTCGGCGGCCTGAACTGTCCGAATCTGGTCTATATTGCCAGTATCGAAATCGTTTCTCGTGCCGACGCCTCGCTTATGAATCTTTACGGCTTACAGGGAATCGCCGAGACAATCAACGCTTTTGCCGACGAAGAAATCAAACAACAGTATCTGCCCGGCTTTTCCGACAGCCGATATACCGGCGCGATGGTACTGACCGAGCCGGACGCCGGCAGCGACCTGCAGGCAATCAAAACAGCCGCCCATGTCTATCAGGACGACGAGGGCAATTGGTTTCTGCACGGTGTGAAACGCTTTATCACCAACGGCTGTGGTGAGGTGCTGCTGGTATTGGCCCGGAGCGAACTGGAACGCAGCGGCGGACTGGGATTGAGTTTGTTTATCTGCAAGTCCGGCCCGACTGTCCAGGTCCGTCGGCTGGAGAACAAACTCGGCATACACGGTTCGCCGACATGCGAGTTGTTTTTCAACAACACACCCTGCCAACTGATTGGCGAACGGCAGCGAGGACTGGTTACTTATGTGATGAGCCTGATGAACGGCGCCAGGGTCGGTATCGCCGCTCAGGCACTTGGCATTGCCGAGGCGGCCTTTCGCGTGGCCCGCGATTACGCGGCCAGCCGTGAACAGTTCGGCGTCGCAATAGAGTCGTTTCCTGCCGTGCGTGATATGCTGGTGGAAATGAAGCTTGACGTCGAAGCCGCTCGAACTCTGACCTATGAAACCTGCTGGCACGTCGATCATGAAAACGGTGTGTTGCGTAAGGCCGCATCGGGCGAGGTGACCGACAAGGCCGAGAAGAAAAAATTCAGAATGGCGGCGAAAAAACTCAAACGTCTCAACGCCATGCTTACTCCTATGAGCAAATACTACGCCAGCGAAATGAGCAACCGCGTAGCTTACGACGCCATCCAGGTACTCGGCGGCAGTGGGTATATGAAGGACTATCCTGTCGAGCGATATGCCCGCGACGCGCGTATTACCACAATCTACGAGGGGACAAGCCAGTTACAGATAATCGCCGCGGTCCGCGGTGTGTGCAATGGTACCGCAGAGAAGTTCCTGCTCGAGATGGAACAGTCGCTTCAGGACTTATGTTCGGACGAAGCGAAAGACCTGCCGGCAATTCTTCAACAGGGCCGTGAGCAACTCATCGAAGCGGTTAGTTTTACCAAGGAACAGCCCGGTACGGAATATATGGACCTGCAAGGGAGAAAACTGGTTGACGCCGCGATTATGCTGATCGTCGGACACTTGTTTCTCAGGCAAAGCCTTGCCGAACCGGCCTGGGAGGATGAGTTCACAACCGAATCAATACCCGTCGGCGGAAACGGAAATGGTTCCGATAACCAATCCGAACAACGTGAGACACCGGACGCATATCGGACCGTTCGCCGTCATAAGGCAGTTGTGGCCCGCCGATATATTACCGGTAATGCCAACCGAATTAAGATGCTCTCGGCTGATATTACCCGGCACGACCGCTCCAGTATGACTGAATACGAGGAAATTGTCGGCCAATTGCCCTGACATTTTCCTTTGTCGTATAGTGGTCAGTTACAGTTGGTTCCATGTCGAGGATTGTACAAAAACACCTCTCTGAAATACAGAAAGGTGCCACCCTGTCGTAGTGGTCAGCTTAAAATGGTGTGGTGAGACCCCACCCTACAATGCTATGTGATAGAACACGGCCAAGATGGCCGTGGCACCCTATTCGACTAAAGTACGCCACCTAACGAGCCATTCACTTCGAAGGCTCGGTGGCCGCCGCCCAACACATAAAATTATCGAATGCGCATATCTCCACTTATGTCGCCCCTCTCAACAGCCGAAAATGATCAATGAAGATATTCCTAAATATTGGGAGGATATAAGATGCGTGAACGAAAATTTGCAGTTGGTTCGGAATGTAAAAAATTGCTTGAAGCCGCTGTGGAGAAAAAGCTACCGGTTACCGTTACCTGCAGGGGCGATGTCTGTAATATTATTGGCCCTGGCAGTGAAACCGCCGAGCAGTTCGGTGATACCGGCGGCGCGGATAACTGGCAGGCTTATAAGTCAAATTTCCTTGCTCTGCACGGCAATAAAATCGTATTGGCCAAGCCCAGTCCTCACTTATGCGACAAGCCCCTGGAGTTGATCGCAGGTGCGGAAATTTCCATTGCTTTCAAGAAGGGTTACAACAAGTGTCTGTTCACCACCCGGATTATCGGGCCGCAGCAGTTCGAGTTCGATTCGGACGAGTCTCTGCCGTATTCCATATCTTCTCTTGTCGCTTCGGACGCCGATAATGCTTCACATGACGTCTCAGTCATACCCGCAGTAGCGATTTATTGTCCGGAGCACATCGAGAAATTTCGCCGACGCGCTTATAACCGTACCGCTCCGCCTTCGGGCCTGGCCGTACCGGTTACGTTCTGGTCACCAGTCGAATCTAATGAAGAGTATCAGGCTGTATTGGCTAATATTTCCGCCGGCGGAATCGGCTTAGCCGTTTCTTCGGATGAATATACGCAATTAGAGGAAAACGCTCAATACGAATTGAAATTTAATCCTATGCCTACCGATATGTATTCCGCTTCTGATATGCCTGCCGGCCAAGGGCAGGATATTCAGTTGAGCGCCCGGTTCCGACATGCCACCAGGATGCCGAACGGCTTGTTACTGTTGGGCTTTCAATTGATCGGTTTGGAACTGACCGAACAAGGCCGCAGCACACTGCGTCGGCTGGGTCGTATTGTCAGCCTCTACGAACGACAGCAGCCTCTATGCTGCCATTCGAACCTGAGTAAGTGATTTAATACCACATCTCATAAAGTGCCAGGCCATCTCCGACTGGCGAAGGGTATCGAATGATGGGTGGCATATTCCCGTGTAGGCGGGCTCTTGAGGGCGGGTACCCGGCGAAATATTTTACTTGACATCCAATCTCAAAATTGCTCTCTTGGGTTATTAAATGGGAAAAGGGAGTGTTCAGACGGAGGGAAGCTAAAGATAACCCTTGATTTTGCCAAGCTTTATGATATAATCCTATACATGTGAGTTATGAGTAAAGAATCCAAGAGTAAGCAAACAGATTCAACCAGTAAATCGCCGGACAGACGCGATTATTTAACCATTAGAGCTATTGATCCGGATACGGGTGAAGATTCTGAAGTAATGTTATCTTATGATCGGCTGCGTCAAGTCTGCTCATGAAGTATCGGCCAAACGAAAGAAGCAAAATTTCTTGTGCCGGAGATATTGCAAAAACCAAAGGCAATATTTGAGGGGTTAAGGAAAGAAGAAGACCAGCGTTATACGAAAACAGAAGGATGGTTGTGCTATTGTGGTGTTCCAAGTCGTGCTTATGCCAGAAATGGCAACAGGATAGAGCCAAGACCAAATGAAGTATTCCTTGTTTTTGTGGATGTTGAAAAAATCGCATATCTCTGGTATTGGTATGAATGCGATGAGAGCGATCCTAATTTGCCAATGGATTGGGAAAAACGTTTTCAAGAGAGGAAATTATGATGGTATTATCGAATGAAGAATATGAAAAGAAAGTAGATCAAATTGCATCATCTACCAACTCATTTAAAGCTGGTGCTTATTATGACCCTGATGGTGATTGTATTGAATTTCTTATAAAACCCCATGATTTTTACGCTGAGCGGATCGATGATTTGATAACGGTTTACTACAGCCGCGAAACAAACGAAATCATTGGGTCGCTTATTAAAGGTATTTCCAGCCTTCGCAAAAAACTGCTGGATAAATATCCGGGGTTTATAGTGGAAATACAGGACGGCAAAGTTCATTTGGCTCACCTGCTTAGGGCGCGTCTATGGAGCGAAGTTCCTCTCCCTAAACAACACAACAAAGTAATCATTCGTACCTACCAAAAGTTAGCTGCTTATGCGGAAGAAGTGGACGCTAACGCTGATTTATGTTCAGCCTAAAAGCAACGTACAAAAGTTTGGCAGAGCTAAAAGCCACGAGTTGATAATTTCTGCTGCAGCAACCTATAAAATCTCACAATCTCGCACACATATCCATTTATATTACTTTTTCGTATTGACCTTTTATTCTTGATAGACTATTTTTTATTCAAATAGTGACCATGCGAAATGTTCATTTGCCGCCGCACAAGAATCGCAATGGCTGGTCGGTGAAAAGATATTTGAGAAAATGGGAATTGCTTGAGAAGAAACTGACCCCAACAAAACGCTGAACTGGAAATAAGTGTTCGGTACATTTCCCCCTTTTATCCCACATCGACCAGACCAAGGTCTTCGCCGAACTGTTTTTGTAGTTCGCGGCGTAAGACCTGGTTTTTTTCGGTCTTCAATTCCGTGTCCTGTCGGGCTACCGCGAAGGCGTCTCGCTGGGCCATGCGCAAGAGATCGATGTCTTCGATCAGGTCGGCGATTTTAAGTTCCGGCAGGCCATGTTGGGCTGTGCCGAACAGTTCGCCCGGTCCGCGAATCCGCAGGTCCTGCTCAGCGATCCGAAACCCGTCATTTGTTCGACTCATAACATCCAGCCGTTGTTGGCTTTGTTCGGTATTGGCGCGTGCGAACAGCAGGCACCATGATTTCCGCGTACCGCGTCCGATTCTGCCGCGGAGCTGATGCAACTGAGCCAACCCGAACCGTTCAGCGTGTTCTATTACCATAATCGTGGCGTTTGGCACATCGACGCCCACCTCGATGACAACTGTGGCCACCAGAATCTGAATTCGGCCGGCGCGAAAATCTTTCATCGTCTGTTGTTTTTGGCTACTGTCCATGCGTCCGTGCAGGAGTCCGACCTTGAGTTCCGGAAAGACCTCGCGACTGAGCTTTTCGTATTCGGCGACCGCTGCTTTTATCTGATCGCCGCCGGGCCGAACCGATTTCTGCCGGCCCTGGGCTGTCGTACTTTCCTCCTCGGCATACTCCTGCTCGACCCTTGGATAAACGATATAGGCTTGTTCGCCTTGTTTGACATGGGAGCGGATAAATTCGTAGGCAGGTTTGATTTTTTCCGGTTGATACCAATAGGTTACTGTTTCTCCCCGGCCGGGCGGCAGGTGTTCGATAGTGGAAACGTCCAGGTCGCCGAACACTGTCATTGCCAATGTTCGCGGAATAGGCGTAGCGGTCATCACGAGATAATGGGGCGCCAAATCCTTGCCGCGGATAATCTCACGTTGACGAACGCCGAATTTATGTTGTTCATCGACTACTACTAAAGCGAGGTGTTCGAATGCCACATCGTGTTGCAGCAGCGCCTGGGTTCCCACAACAATATCGAGTTCTCCACTGCTGATTTGTCCCAGGATTTCATCACGTTTTTTCCCGGTCAGTCCCCCTTTCAATAGTGCCCGTTTGACCCGGCTGTTCCGCAGGTAGAGTTCGATACTCTGGAAGTGCTGCTCGGCCAATATTTCAGTGGGTGCCATTATCGCCGCCTGACGATGACGGCCCACAGCCAACAGCGCGGCATAGAGTGCCACAACCGTTTTTCCCGACCCCACATCGCCTTGTAGCAGCCGGTTCATCGGTTTCGTACGGGCCATATCGGCACAGATTTCCGTAACTACACTGCTTTGGTCATCGGTCAATTCGAACGGGAACAGCCGCCTTATACGTTTATCCAGACGGTCGTCAATTGCCAGGGGATGCGCCGCCTGTAGTTTATGCAGCCGTTCGCGTCGCAGGCCGATGCCCAGTTCCATAAGGAACAATTCATCGTAAGCCAGCCGCCGCCTGGCCTGACCGATTTTTTCTTCATTTGGCGGTTTGTGTATCCATTCGAGTGCTTCCCGGCGTGTGGGCAATTTTCGGCTTTTGAGAAACTCATCGTCGTAGCGTTCCGCAACGAAAGACAGCAGTTGTTTCAATGACCCGCGAATGATACGGCCGATTTCCATCGATGACATATCGCCGCAGGCCGGATAGACGGCACTTCCGCCGTCTTCCTGTTCGAATAGTTGGTCCACATCCTGAACGGCCATCCATCGCGGGTTCACGATCTGCATGGTTTCTTTGTATTGGGAGACTTTGCCCCAGGCCGTGATAAAATCACCCGGCACAAATTTATCACGAAGGTACCCCCCACGAAACCATACCAGCGAACATCGGCCGGTCGGATCTTCTATAGTCATACTGAGTCGCGGCGGACGGGATCGCGCATGATAGCGCATTGAAATAATTTTCCCCGCCACGGTCGCCTGCTGGTCGCGGTTCAGTTCTTTTATGAGTGCCAGCGGCGGCTTGAATTCGTGTCCCCGCGGAAAATATTCCAGCAGGTCGCCTGCTGTGTGAACTGACAACTGGGCAAACACCTCCGCTCGTTGCGGACCGACGCCTCGCAGAAACTGCACATTGGTATCGAGATCGAATTGTCCCTGAGCTTTTTCGTTCATTCATCCGGCCTGTTCGTTACGGCGACAGTGCCCCGGTTGCGCCGGAGTTACGCGGGTTCGTTTGTTGATTCGGTGGAACCCGTCTCGGCCGGTGCTGCGCCGGTACAACGAACAATCTCGTCCAGCAGTAAGCCGAGATTGTCGTACCGGCGGTCGGTAAGTTTCAGGGTTTTGGTCGTTTGGCCCTGTTCGTATTCGATGGAAAACCAGCCTTTCTTTTCCAGGGGCGTTTTATCGATTTTTTTCATATCGGCATAGGGTATGGTCTTACCTGTACTAAAGGTTAGCCCATTTTCGTCGGCGATGATTTTTCTGGATTTCAAACGCATCGCCCCTACCAGAAAGTACAAGCCTGCCGCCCCGCATAATATCGGCCCATATATGCGATTAAACTTCAGATCAGAACTTGGTTCCCCGGTTTCGGAGTTGGTCTCTTTGGCCTGGTAAGTTTCGTTAATCCATCCGTCGTACAAAAAGTACGCGCCAAAGGCCAGGCAGGCCATGGTAATAATGATACCTGACTTGACGCCATATTTACTACCCGTTGCTTCAATTGCCATTTCAATCTCCCATATTTTGATGCCAGCGTTTATTTTGCCTGCTACACATTATTTATTACGAGTTCTATAATGCCGTTTGCCGCCTGGAATTGCAAGTATTATTATGCGACGGGCGGCAGCTACATGAAAATGCCATGACAACCAATTTTTCTCTCTTCCCCACAACTCACCATCGTGCCATAGGCAAATTCGCTGAGGCGAACCCACAACTTATCCTATGGGCTTACCGCAATTTGAATAAAAACATAAAAAAAGATTTGCTTTTCGGAATAATTGTGTTACAATAAAAGTGTAGCATATGATGGTTATCTGAGTTTCATATTATAAGTCATTTATTTTGTACGGCCTGTTCTTCCGGGCTGAGCCTGCGTCGGATCGTGTGAGGGTGAGAAAAACTGAGGGGAGACGGTGTGTGTTTATCGCTTACAGGCTCGGTGTCAGACCGGGTCGTGCGTTGTTCAATATTCGATTGGCTGCGTCGGGCGGCTGGCGCAGCCAGGAGCAGGTTAGAACCGGTGGGCCGTGTGTAGCGGCTGTACGCTTGGTTTTCAACATACGATGGAGGATAGTTGAAAGGAAAAAAACGAAGACATACATAATGGCCTGGGCTGTCCTGTCAGCCCCAAAAACGACTGTGTCGAGAGGCACAGCCCAAAAGATGCAGCGATATGCTGCTGGCTGTTGAAGCGGTGATTATCCCGAATATTCAAAGATCAACAGCCGAACAATTCTGTGCAAGCTCGCAAAAACTTTGCGAGCTTGTTTTTTTATATACCGAATTATCAGCCCCTGATGTGAAATCAGGGGGTGTCCGATGTGTATAAATAAAGTTTGACTTATACAGGCGATATTTGTACCATACCTCTCTTATTGTAACATCCCTCGATTGTA
>DAOVXR010000319.1 GCA_030636065.1 Sedimentisphaerales bacterium
CATCCATGTCGTTATATTGGTATCCATACCAACCTCCTTGTCGTATATGGTTTAGGTTTACCACTACAATCATCGGGCGGTTGGTATTTTTTCGTTTATAAATCATGCAAATTAGCCGCTTAAAAAGTGCGAAAGCTTACCAAAAGATAACAGCGTTTTATTTTATTGAACGGTATCCCCTGCTTGTCGAGGAAGAAGTTACTGAAGATGATGTTCGAGATTGCTTTAAAAAAGCTGAAGGATTCGTCAATAAACTTCGTATTTGAATTCTTTGGATGTATCGTAGCACACTTGCAAAAGATCATACCCTATGAAGCTAACCTCGTGCCCATCGGAGACGGAATTGAAAGATACTGTTCATCAGCGTGACGAAATTCTCAAAGACCGCTTCGATCATCTTATCGAAACCTGCCCTGTTCTGGACATCGAGGAGGCGATTAAGGTCGAGGACTTTTTCCAGCGGGTTGCCGTGGTTGTCGCGGATGCTCTAAAAATGTCTGTCGATGCCGTTTTCGATTTGCTCCTCGAACGTGAACAGGAAAGTTCAACAGCGCTCAACGCGTATTTGGCCATCCCGCATATTGCCATTACGGGCGAAAAACATTTTGGCATACTCATAGCCCGCTGTAGAGACGGGATCGAATTTTCCGAAGCTGCTCCGAGGGTCCATGCGGCGTTTGTATTGATTGGCACGCGTAACGAACGGACGTTTCATCTGATCAGTCTGGCCGCCGTCGCCCGGACTGTGCAGGAAGATGGGTTCGAGGAAAAGTGGATGGCCGCGGAGAGCCCCCAGGCACTACGCGATTTAGTCCTGTCGTGCGGACGCAAACGACAGTTATAAGCGTTAGCATTTATGTACTAACCGCACAAACCGGCAGTAGCAAACGAAGTTCCTTATAATTTCCTGCCCTTTTTTTTCGAGCAGCAGCAAACTTTGACTACCCTGATCGTCTATCGGCAGCACCATTTTCCCGCCGTCTTTCAATTGTTCGATCAGTGCCGGCGGTACTTCTTCCGTGGCCGCGGCGATAAGTATTCGGTCGAACTTTCTCGCATCCGGCCAACCCGAACGACCATCGCCGGTATGGAATTCGACATTTGTTATTCCCTGCTTCTCGACGTTTTCTCGCCCCCGCTGCGCCAGTTCTTCCAGGACTTCGATACTATATACCCGTTTGCACAGCCGCGCCAAAATCGCTGTCTGATACCCGCACCCGTATCCGATTTCCAATACTTCGTGTTCGGGCTTCGTGTCCAGCTTTTCGGTCATCAGGGCCACGATATACGGCTGCGAAATTGTCTGTCCGAGTCCGAGCGGAACCGGCTCGTCCATATACGCCATTGCCCGACTTTCACACGGTACAAAATGATGCCGCGGCAGTTCTTCCATTACCTTCAGCACCTTTTCGTCGCGGACGTTGCGCTGCCGTATCTGCCAATCTACCATAAGAAGACGTTTTTCTTTCATTTTGGAATCATCTGACAACATCTCAATTTTTTATAGCTCCCCACCCTCTACTTTTTTTTCTTTACTCTCTACTTTCTTCTTCCGCTGCCGCAGCCATTGGATCGCGCCGCTCATGGCATAAGTTACCGAGCCGATTGCAAGCGTTAGTTGTAACTTCCAGATCAACAGTAGTATAAAAAATATCAATATCACCAGATATTCGAACGGCCTGCGTCCGCGTAGAAACTGGTTGACAACATGTAAATAGGGTACCCGGCTCACCATCAGTAATGCCACAGCCGCCGTCAGAAACGGCAGCAGATAGATAATTACCGGAGCGAACCGCGATATTCCAGGCAGTTGCTCTCGTAGCTCCGGCATTAAATCACTATATAGCAGTACCCATGCCGCGACAACACCAGCCGCAGCCGGCGTGGGTAGTCCGCTGAATTTCAGATGGGCCGATTCTTCAGGTGCGTTTTCAACATTGAACCGGGCAAGACGCAATATCGCGCAACAGACGTACAAAGCCGCCGTTAGCCACAGTAATCGGCCTGCAATATTACAGAACAGAGGACTGGCACTTGCCTGAAGTCCGCTTTCCACCACGCGTAACATCAGGAAGGCCGGCGCCACACCGAAGCTGATTACGTCAGCGAGCGAATCGAGTTGCCCGCCGAAATTACTGGTACTGCCCGAACGACGAGCGACAAAACCATCTACCGCGTCGGCGACCATAGCGAAAAAGATCATCCAGGCCGCCGCCGCGAAAAAGGTCAACTCCGGATTTTTAAACCACAGCCGGTCCGGCTCATTCATCCCGCGCGCGGCAAAATGAATCGCGGCAAAACCGCACAGCCCGTTCATCAAGGTAATCAGAGACGGCAATACCGCGATGTTGCGTAACCGCCGCCGGCTCTTTCTGCTTCGCAATTTACTATCGTTCATCACAGTGTGTTCTTTCATCAGCCCCTGCTGTCAAGCGGGGGTTCTTAAGTCAGGCAGCATGGGCTGAAGCCCATCCTACACGACTAATACCATCGCCTGATGACGTACATCAGACGCTGCCACCCAATAAGCCATCCACCTCGAAGACTCGGTGGCTGCCACCCGACGTCACCCGTCGAAAGCACCTCTGGGAAATACAGAAAGGTGCCACCCAACTGTTTTCAATCGTCCCTACGGGACTAAAATAATATAAGCATAGGTTTCC
>DAOVXR010000071.1 GCA_030636065.1 Sedimentisphaerales bacterium
CTCTTCTACTCATTCCCTCTTCTACTCTCTTAAAACTGTCGCATGGAAGTCATCCTGATGATAATCGGATTGCAGCAAACGATTACTGATATGTAGATTACCCAAAGAATCTCTGGCAATCAGGCCGAAGGGTAACGCCTGATTATCGAAGGCAACTCGTGAGATATTCACTGAGCCGATAGAGCCGCTCGTGGAGCTTGCTATTCCATTGACAAAGCTGCCGTCATCGCCGCGAGCGACCCCAACCGCGATATTACTGGCCGAGAACGTACCTCTGACACTGATCGAACCAAGATGTGCGTCGAGGTCAATAACAGCCGGAGCACTGCCGTTTATCGGACTGTTGGTTTCGGAACCGATTGAGACCAGGCTTTCGGACATATTTTCCAGAACATCAATTCGGTCGATTTGATGCAGGGCCGATATGTTGGCTTTATTGAGATTGGCCGCGAAGACATGGCCGATGGTTCTGCCGGATTTTACGGCACCGGTAATAGTGCCTTTCGGTAAGAAAATACGGCTGATGTCGTTTTCGACATTCAGGTTACCAAGCAGATCACCGTTCATAATAAAAACCGAGCCAAGACGGCCGTTCACATCGATATTACCGTTGAGGTCTCCGCTTCGGACAATCAGATAGTCGAGTCCGCCGTCGGTTACTTCTATATCGGCATTCAGATTATCGACTATCGCAAATCGGATACTATCACTGCTGAGCGAGCCTCCCACAAATTCACGAGTGTATAATAAACTTATATCGCCGTCAATTTCGATGTTGCCGGCGCCGCTGATTTGTTGAATCACCAGTAAAGCGGCCACATTTGTTGAGAAGCTCATTTGGGCGCCGTTAGTTACCTCGTTCAGCATAAGAATATCTATTGAGCCTTGCAGGTCGATACCGGTTTCGACGAGGTTCACTTTGGGCGCGTTCAGGATTTTCAGATCGGCTTCGCCGCTCAGTTGTCCTAACTCTGTTGTACCGCTCCCACAGACTATAATGCTCAGGAACGCCGGGATATTTAACCCGTACGGGTTGGTGAAGCCGCTTTCGAGTGTGGTCAATTCAATTGATTCGATGTCCGGTTGATTGCTATCGCCGAGTTGTACCCTGCCCACAGCCGAGCCGGACAGAGAGATAATAACCAGGTCGCCGGAATGATCCTGGAAACTGTAATTCATTCCGCTGCCGACGAGCGCGTAAGGATTGGCAGTGATGGTAATCGATTCGGTAGTGCCCTCGAAATCGTCTGCTCTGAGTGTCAGGGTATTTGTAACCGAGCGGGCCAGTTCGGTATCGAGTGTAAGGTTGACGGTATATGATTCGCCCCCGGCGAGAATAATTGTTTCCGCCCCGGCGAGTATGAAGTCGGCCCCATCCAGGCTTAGGGAAATCGTCAACGGATCATTACCATGATTGATTAACTGCCATGTATGGATATTGCGATCGTTTTTCAGCCATATTTCACCTGCGTCAACCGCGCCGTCTTCTATTCCGTCGAATTCGGTAATCTCCAGAGCGCCATCCCTCCCGACGCCCTGGAGATTGATTGTTGTTTGGGGGGATTCGATGTTATCGGTAGTTATGGTAATATTACCGGCAATCTCCTCCCACCCGTTGGGGCTGCAGCCAACCACTACTTCTAATGATTGGCCGACAGTCAGGGTAACACCATCTTCTGTTTGCTCAGGGTCGAGATTGGTATCGATAGTAAAGCCGTTTCCGACAATAATACTGGTGATGGTCAGTTCCGCGTCACCGGTATTTGTCAGAGTGATTGTTCGAGTCGCGTTTTCGCCGGCATAGACCGTGCCGAAATCGATTGTTTGGTCATGCCCGGACAAACCATCGACGTTCAGGACGCCGCCTGTGATTTGGGCGTTTATGTCAAATTGTGTGTTTGCCTCGTCGGGGTCGTTACTGATTATTGTTATTTGTCCGTCAAGAATACCGCGTTGCCCGTTTGTTACCTCTACTGTTAGTTCTATCGATTTGCCCGGCTCGATAATAATCACATTGCCCGAAACCACATCATTCGGCAAACCTTTTAGTGTGAACGGTTCGGTTACGATAATTTCGTTGATCTGTAAGGGCAGTGCCCCGTCGTTTTGGATAGTGAACAGTTCTGAACCAATCGCGTTACGCGTGATATTTCCTAAGCTGAGATAATTACCACCGAGATCGTCGCCATTGGCGAGAACGGCGATGTCCGGTTGCGGTTGATGGACCTCACCGGATAAATCAACTGTCAGTTGGTTTTGTTGGGGATCGTTGCTGACTATTATTATTTCGCCTGTATATGAACCAGCCGAATCGGGATTGAAGGTCGCCACTACTTGTAATTCGTCTCCGGGAGCGATGACAATATCATCGCCGCTGATATTCGAGAAACTGATATGGTCGAGATCGAACCCCCCGTTCGTCGTGAGTTGTGAAATCACCAGATCGTCGAATCCGTCATTGGCGATAGTAATGACAGCCGTCTCGGAGTTTCCGGCCGTTATATCGCCGAAATCAACGGTCAGGTCATTGGCCGAACCGGAACTATCGGTAACGGCTATTTGTGGCGGACTATCGGGTTGAGTTATACCAAGCGAGTATGTACCGGACGAATTACCATCGTAGCTGGACACTTCGATAGTATATTGTTGCCCGGCGGTAACGGGGAAACTCACATAAGAATCGGTTTGGCCTGCGTAGTTGTTATTCTGAGCTATGCAAACCATATCACTGTTGCGGTTCACTGTAAGATAGGAGTCGAGATTACCGAAAACGGTCGTATCGAGATCGACTGTCATAATGCCTGAAGTGCTTGCGGTGAAGGTAAAGGCATCTGTATCGTCCCTGCGTTCGAGAAGCCCATCGATTGAAGTTAGTCCGTTTATTTCGCAGGCGGTCAGTGTTGTATCGCCGTAGTCGTCGGGCCCGTGAGCATAACCGATATTATTGCCGAACAGGCTCTGGGTATCCTGTTGAGAGTTTGAGCCGGGTATAGAGCCGCTGCCGAACATCAACTGATTGGGAGTGATCGGCAGATAAGGATTCATAATCGCGCTGGTATCGGACACATGATTGGCGCCGAAGGTATGGCCGGCTTCGTGGCTGATTAAGTTGGCGAGATATTCGCTGAAGTAAAGTACATTTCCGCCGGAGTAGCTTTGGTACAGGCTCAGTTCTTCACTGAATGCGAAACCATAGTTACTGGCATTGCGATTGCCGATGTCGTAGCTTGCCACACCGATAACACCGCTGTTGGCACGAAACCAATCGTTGTTACCGCCCACATAGATTGTGGTATAGTCGCCGGAGGCAGGTTTTTCGTTTGTTACTGCGATATTGTAAGCTGCGTAATCTTCCTGGACGAGTTGTGTTATGTGTTCTATGGATTCCTGTTCGTGCCCTGCCCAGCCGTAGCAGCTCAGGTCGTAGGCGGGTACGTTAACGAAGTTGCTGCCGAGCCAGAAATCACCCGGTCGGCTATAGACCCGTTCGCCCTCGAAATCGAGATAGAGTGTATATCCGCCTGCCGCCGCGGCAGCTTCTATCCAGTCGTAGGCTTCTTCGCCGGACGTATTCATATCTGTTGAATCAGCGTCCGCGGACTCATCGGCAAAGCCGGTCAGGCCCATACATTCCGGACACATACACCAGACAGGGTGTCCGTTAGGTTTCCGCATCTGATCGTTATCCGCATCCGCTTCGCCTTCATTATTCGTGAACCCTACCACGGAAGGTAATCCATAGCCTTTATCGAGCGAGTCGTCTAATGACCACGATTGCGCATCTGAACCTGAATCAGCCGTACCGTCGGCATCGTAATCGAATATCTTCAGGTTGTGGTCGTATAGACTGTCGAGATCGACATCGGCTATATTCGCGCTGAACAGGAGCCGCGGACATAGTGTCTCTAAGTTGAAACGGAATGGTCGTTGTGGACGAACGTGCCGGCGTTTAGCTCGGCCGGATTTGACATGTTTTTTCTTTTTTACCCTGGACAGCATGGTATCGCACCTCTATGCAAACATTTTTTTGCTTAGAGCGTTTGAGGTGTGCGACTGTCCTGAAATAAATCTCCAACTTACCGGAGACTCACATTGCCTCTTAAAAACAGTGGCACGACCATGCATCCGAGTGCAACGCTTATATTGGTCTGACTACATAGTAATAATGATAAATAAACCTGAAATAAGCAAACCCAGGTACCTGAAATAACAATTAAAACAGAAAACGATATGTTATAATGTGCGGTTTGTAGGGATTATAATGATTAATGAGGTGGATGATTCAACCGTTGGGTGCCACCTCTCCGCCGAAGGCGGAGAGGTGTTCTTTGACGATTTTCTATTATTTTGTCATTAATCTTGTAGGGCGGGCCTGTGGCCCGCGTTTATAAAATTAGGCCCGACGGGCCGAAAGAGCGCATAGCCGGGCGGCGTCAACCCCCGGAAAAATTACGACAACAAACATTTTAAGCCCCGAAGGGTCGAAAGAAAGTCCGCCACAGGCGGATAAAAAGCGTGAACGGTTACAGGAAAACATGAAAGGGCTTGGGTATAAAAAATAGCCAAAGGACTTTATTATGCCTTATTCTGCAAATGTATATAAAGTAATGATTGCATCACCCGGCGATGTTGCAAAAGAAAGACAGCTTGCAAAGGAGGTTATTCAAGAGTGGAATGACTTACATTCTGAACAAACTAATATTATGCTATTGCCAATCTTATGGGAAACACACTCATCTCCTGAAATGGGTGATCGGCCACAGGCAATCATTAACAAGCAAATATTGAAAGATGCAGATTTGTTAATTGGTATATTCTGGACTCGAATTGGAACACCAACCAGTAAAGCCGAAAGTGGCACGGTGGAGGAAATTAAAGAGCACATTGATGCAGATAAGCCAGCGATGATATATTTTTCAAAACAGCCAGTTTTACCAGACAGTATAGATCAAAAGCAATATGCAAAATTGAAAAAATTCAAAGAATCTATAAAAGGGACAGGGCTATATAATGATTACGATACTCTGGCGAAATTTAAAGATGTCCGGGGGGGTGTTGTACTTATTTCAACTCCTGTCATCCTGTCCAGGTACAAAGAATAAATATTTGCCGCTGAAAAACTGAAAGGCATCTCCCTCGGTCGCTCGCTATCGACGGATATTGCTGTCCTGTCGTATCTCATAGAGGCCGTCGCCTGCGTTTCGCAGTTTGCCCAGTTCAACGAGTTTGTCCCATACCGCTTGTGGATAACGATCAGGCGGCCGAACCGCCATAATGCCGGCCCCTCGGCTCTTATCGATAGAGCCATGTCCCAGACTGGACTCATCGTCAAGCCTCGTCAATTTGAGTCGTTTCTTAAACGCTTTCATTGCTCGCCTGAGATTCTCAGGAGCCATCATATCTTCGGGTACTTCGTTATTCATTGTGTTTCTCCATCTCAATATTTTTTTGTGTTTGCCGTTTCCAAAGGATAGCCGAAATCAGCCCACGATGCAAGTGCCATGCACACTCCGTGTAGCGATCTTATTTTGGGACAGCAGGATCGAATATGGGATGGCGGCAAGTGCGGGATTATCGGTTTTCGAGTTCGGCTATGATTTCGTGCAGCATATTTATGGCCTGGATGGGTGTGAGATTGTTAAGGTCAGTATGCCGTAACTTCTCAAGCAGTGGGTCGGGTGGTGCGTTGTCGAAAAGCAGCCTTTGGCCGTCGGGTGTTTCCAGGCGACCGCCAAGCTGAGGAACATGGGCCTCGCGAGAAAAATTACTCTCAAGCTCGTCGAGGATTTCACGGCTGCGCGAAAGAACATTCTTGGGAATACCGGCAAGGCGAGCGACGTGAATGCCGTAACTTTTGTCAGTGCGGCCTGGTATTATCTTATGAAGGAACACGACGTCGTCCTTCCACTCGCGAACAGCAACATTAAGGTTAATGACATTGGCCAAAAGGTCGGCCAACTCGGTGATTTCATGATAGTGCGTAGCAAAAAGAGTACGGCATTTAATAGTAGTGGCGATGTGCTCAGTAATAGCCCAGGCCAGTGCCAAACCATCGTAAGTACTGGTGCCGCGACCGACCTCGTCGAGAATAACGAGCGAGCGGTCAGTAGCGTTATTCAGAATGTTGGCCGTCTCTGTCATTTCAACCATAAAAGTCGATTGGCCGCGAGTAAGCTCGTCACTGGCGCCGATACGGGTAAATATCCGATCGACCAGGCCGAGCGACGCGGACTTGGCAGGAATGAAACCGCCCATCTGGGCCATCAGAACCAACAAAGCGGTCTGTCGAATATAAGTGCTCTTACCGGACATATTCGGGCCGGTGATAATAGCGATCTGTTTGTCGCCTTCAGAGCCGACCGTAAGGGTAAGATCGTTGGGCACAAACCGATCGGCAAGGCTGACGTCCAAAACAGGATGCCTGCCCTCCACAATCCGGATTTCCGGATCAAGGTGCAGGCTCGGCCGGCAGTAATTACGATGGCGGGCGATATGAGCAAGGCAACAAAGACAGTCGATTTTTGCCAGGACGTCGGCAACCTGCTGGAGACGAAGGGTCTGAGCAGCGGTTTGCGTTCGGACGTCCTGAAATAGTTTGTCCTCAAGCTCCCGGCATCGCTGCTCCGCGTTGAGAGCGTCAGTTTCGTAACGTTTCAGTTCGTCGGTAATATAGCGTTCGGCGTTCTTGATGGTCTGTTTGCGAACGAAGTCAGGAGGAACCTGACCCTTAAATGCGTGGGAGACTTCGACATAATAACCGAAAACCTTGTTGAAACCGATCTTGAGATTACTAAAACCAGCTTGTTCAACAAGCCTTTTCTGATATTGCGCGAGCCAACTTTTGCCGTCCCGGCCGATATTGCGCAAACGATCAATTTCTTCATTATAACCGTCGCGAATAATACCGCCGTCACGGAAGGTCAGCGGCGCATCCGGGTTAATGGCGGATTCGATAAGGTCGGCGATGTTTTCAAGCAAATCACATCGGGCGGTAAGCCGGGAGACCATCGTGGAAGAACATTCATCGAGCAATGATTTAATTCCGGGTAGTTGCCGAAGTGTCCGAGCCAAATGCAAAAGATCACGGGGCAAAGCGCGGCCGGTACTGATACGAGTAGCGATACGCTCGATGTCCGCTATCTGCGAAAGGTGCTTACGTAAATCCTCGCGTAACCGGTCCAACTGGAACAGTTCGGCCACGGCATCCTGGCGGGTCTGAATGTTTTCCAAATCGTTAAGAGGATAACAAAGCCATAAACGCAGTTTACGGGCGCCCATAGCGGTGTTGGTCTCGTCAAGACAGTGCAGCAGAGAACCGGCAGTAGTGTTGTCGCGGACAGTGCGTTCGACTTCCAGACTGCGAATAGTGGCCTTGTCTATATGGAGGAACTTGTCACGTGAGACCCTGCGGAGACCGGCGATGTGGCCTATGGCGGTCTTCTGGGTTTCATTGAGATAATCGATAACGGCGGCCGCGGCGGCAAGAGAACAGTCGAATTGCGAAAAACCGAAGCCTTCAAGAGAAGCAGTGCCGAAATGTTTTTTTAGTGTTTCGATGGCCTGATGGGAATCGTAGAGCCAGCCGGGCCGAGTGGTAAGGCCTGCGGATGATAATTCTTCAAGCTGAGGAATGAATTTTTCCGGCAGCGCGTCAGGGTCGTCGCTCAAAAGGCACTCGGAAGGTGCCAAACGAATTATCTCGTCCAGCAGAAAACGCGACTCAAGCAGTTGGGCGAAGAATTGGCCAGTCGATAGATCGACCCAGGCAAGGCCGGCGTATTCGGGTTTGTCCGAAAGGCTGGGTTTATCGGTGCGGTCCCGGAAGGTTCGA
>DAOVXR010000298.1 GCA_030636065.1 Sedimentisphaerales bacterium
AATTCTTTCTTCTGTATTTTTCTTTTCTTCTTTTGTCGTTATCTTTTGTTTTTCTTATCCGTCCCCATCCGCTGTATCCGTATCATCCGTGTTCTATTTCTTCTTTTTTTCTGTCTTTCTCACAACTCACAACTCACCACTCACAACTCATTCTTCACTGCTTCCTGATAGACTTCATAGGTTAATCGAGCGGTTTTATAGATGGAAAACTGTTCCACCTGCCTGATACCCCCCTTGCGTACCTGTGGGTCATCGACATCGTTTGTTAATGCCGCCGTTAGTGCCGCCGTCATTTCTTCCTCGGAATACGGGTCGAAAAAGCGAGCTGTTGTGCCTGCCACTTCCGGGATGGCACCGCCGTTGGAGCAGGCGACAGCGGTACCACAGGCCATCGCCTCGACAGCCGCGCAGCCGAACCCTTCGTACAGACTCGGTAGCACAACCAGTGCGGCAAGATTATACAACGCCGGCAGATCCTCAGCCGCCACCCAGCCGAGGAAAACTACGTCTTTTTCGATGCCAAGTTCCGCAGCCTGCAGAACAAGTTGTTTTGTTTGCGGTGAGAGTCCGCCCGCCAGGACAAGAGGATATACCTTGCGTAACTCACCGGACAATCGGGCGTAACTGTTGATTAGCCGAGCCAGATTTTTGTGAGGTTTATGATTGCCGGTATAGAAGATAAAGCGTTTGTGCAGATTATATTTTTTGCGAATTTGCGATAGTAACTCAACATCGTCGATAGGATGATGGGCGGGATCATGGCTTTGTGGAACAACCGCAATTTTTTCGGCAGGTACGTTTAACAGGCGGACAGCCTCGTTCTTGGTATATTCGGAAATAGCGATTACTCGCCTCGCCCGTCGTACAGCCTGCCGGGTGATCCGATAAAAGTAAGCTCGCTTGACTGCCGAACAATATCCGGAATCGCTTAATGGATAAAGATCGTGAAGAGTAACTATTATCGGCACACGTCGCAGCCCAGACGGCAGATCAAAATGGGGATAGTGATAAAGATCCGATGTATCGTGAAAACGCAGAAACTCTATATGGTGGCGCAGGGACAATATTGGTGCGCGTACGGAACGAAGTTCTATGTTCTCGCGACATTTTCCCGGCATGAGTGAATACAGTTCGCGAATAACCTTCTGTTGATGTGGACACCACTGATTATAGTACAGTACCCAATGATTATCCGGGCATTCCAGTGGAAGCGTGGTAATAAGGCGTCTGACATAGACCCGACCCCCGCCCGGCAAATGGGCAAACCGCAGATCAAAACTGATTTTCATACGAACAATTCGCCCCTGTCTAACTCTTAAAGCCCTGAAAGGGCGAAAGAAAGTCCGCCGCAGGCGGATAAAAAACGCGAACGGTTACGAACCTCTTAATTATGACATACGATATTATCGTGTGTATTACTTAGCTTGTGAATTCGTAACTTCCATTTGTCCGCAGCCCCAACGGCTGTCCTAAAATCTCGGCCATCACAATCGCTTGTGCCGCTGTATTCCTGTTGCTCAATACCTGTTGCAAAGGTTCGACAGCTTGTGTTTGCGTCGCCGCCGTCTTTTTCTTTTTATGTGAAGTTCGCCGTAATTGAACGGTCTGGCGGGTGGACGTCATTTGTCTTTTTGCCGTGATTTGGTCTCTCGTGAGTTGTCCGGTCAGTGCCGCCGCCGCGTGTTTTGGCGACCTTACTACCGGGCGTTTCTGAACAGCGGGCCGTCTTGTTGGCGTTGGTGCCGGCCGCCTTGTTATTTGTGGTTTCGCGTCTCTGCGGGTTGTGGGAGCGGCCCTTTCGATAGTTGGTATCGGCCTGGAGGGTTGCTGGGCTTGTTTATGGGCGATTCGTTTTCGCGCATAGCTTGGCAGCGACCTGGTCTGTTGTCGTGGCGGCGTTGGCTTCGGTTGTGATGGCGGCGGACTCTGTTTGCTTTGCTTGTTCTTAATCCAACCGCTGAGCGCATACAAAACCGCAAGGATCAACATTGGCCATAATCTGTGCCACTGTTGCCCATTCTCACCAGGCTTCGGTACATCCGCCAGAATAGCTGATAATTCCTGCCACATAATACTTACTCCGGCACTCTTCCTGCTCTTCTGCTTTTAACACTTTTCTACTCTTCTTCGCTTTCTTCGTTACCTTCTGTTCAAAACATTTTCTTTTTCTTTCTCTATTCAATATTTCTTCAATTCGACGTTGAACGTTCGACGTTGAATGTTGGACGTTCAACTCTTCTTTCTCACCTTCCTACCTTTCACACTACTCATTCACTCTTCTACTCTTTAGTATCTTCTGCCCCGCCTCGGCCGATGGAATCTCTCATATTCGTATCGGACTTGATATTTTTCATGCGGTAATAGTCCATAATCCCCATATTACCACTGCGGAACGCCTCAGCCATTGCTCTCGGTACTTCCGCCTCAGCGAGTACGACCTTGGCCTGATTTTCCTGTACCAACGCCTTCATTTCCTGTTCGCGTGCTCGTGCCATAGCGGCCCGACCTTCGGCTTCCGCCTGTCGCATTTGTTTGTCCGCCTCGGCCCGTTCGGTTTCTAACAGTGCTCCGACATTAGCTACGTCTCTCACGCTTGCCACGCTCACGTCGGCGATGTCGATGGATACGATTTCGAACGCTGTTTGTGCGTCGAGTCCGCTTTCCAGAACTTTACGGGAGATACGATCTGGATTTTCTAATACGTCTTTGTAGGTATCGGATGATCCGATAGCGCTGACAATTCCCTGGCCGACCCGTGCGATAATGGTTTCTTCTGTCGCTCCCCGGACCAGTTGGGCTATGTTGCTTCGTACTGTAACTCTTGCTCGGATAAGCAGTCGAATCCCGTCTCTCGCTACCGCGTCTAACATAGCCGTCCCTGCCTCCTGGGTCGGAGAGTCGATAATCTTGGGTTTGACTGTCGTTTGGACCGCGTCGAGAATATAGCGACCTGCCAGAGCGATTGCGC
>DAOVXR010000194.1 GCA_030636065.1 Sedimentisphaerales bacterium
AGACTATGACTGCCAAGATCAATACCGATAGGATACAATTTTTTGCGAAATAATTTCAACATCCTGTTACTGTCGCCTCCTGTTACGACTATCTGTCAACAGAACTATAAAATACAACAAATAGCCGGTCAAACGACTTACCCTAATTACTACTTATTACCTATCTTGCCCGACATGTTTTTATTTAACTAACACGAATATCTACTATAACCGACCCAGACATTAAAAATTAACACCTGTTGCGGAAGATAAGATAAAGTGTGCCACGGCCATCTTGGCCGTGTTTTATTGCCGGAGAAACGTGTTTTCCGCAACAGCAACCAGCCGCGATGATTATGCCGGTTGCTTAAAAGCGATAAACTCCAGTCCGCCGTAGGCGGGCTGCTCTTGAATGATTTTTTACCAACTTTATTGGAGTTGAACCTAAAATATTAAAAATCCGTGTTCATCAGTGTTCATCCGTCAAATCCGTGTGCTATATCTTCATCCCGCCCACTTGCCTGTAAATAAAAAACGTCCGGATAAGCAACTTGTACTTACCCGGACGTTATTTTTAATCTGAAATTTTCAACGACCATCGACCGAGCCGATGGATACACTATAGCTTAACCGTTGAATTCACTAAAATCGTTACTATCGTTATCATCATCCATTGGGATAACAGATTCACTGGAACTCTGCGAAGCATGGGTTGATACAGGTTTTCTGTTACCCTGTTTAGAGGCAGTCGAAGTCTTACTCCGCGGCGATTGAGCTTGGCCATTTGTCTCGGTTGAGCCGCCTACCAGGGCCACCAACTCGCCTACAGCGCCGTTCATCTGCATTGCCTGGGCGCTCAACTCCTCGGCAGCGGCGGCTGATTCTTCCGCGTTGGCGGCGTTCTGTTGCGTAACCTTGTCCATTTGTCCCATTGCGTTATTAAGCTGATCGATTCCCTGGGCCTGTTCCTGAGAAGCAGCGGCAATCTCACCTACCAAATCGGTAGTCTTGCCCACGCCGCTGGTGATCTCTCCCAGTATGCCTGCCACTTCCTCGGCAATATCCACACCATTCTGTGAGTTTTTAACCGACTCCTCGATCATAGCCGAGGTGTTCTTGGCTGCTTCCGCCGACCGCATGGCAAGATTGCGCACCTCTTCGGCCACGACTGCGAAGCCCTTACCGGCCTCACCTGCCCGGGCCGCCTCGACCGCTGCGTTCAGCGCCAGCAGATTCGTCTGGAAGGCAATCTCGTCGATGGTCTTGATAATCTTGGCAGTCTCATCGGAAGATTTTCGTATCTCACGTATCGCTTCGGTCATGCGAGTCATTGCCTCAGTACCGGTATCGCCGGCTTTGCGGGCATCGCCCGAGAGAGTATTTGCCTGCTGAGCGTTTTCAGAGTTCTGTTTGGTCATACTTGACATCTCTTCGAGGGAACTGCTGGTTTCTTCCAGACCGGCCGCTTGTTCGGTAGCACCTTCAGCCAACGACTGGGACGTCGATGATACCTGGCCCGACGCGGAAGCAACCTGTTCCGCTCCATCGGTAAGATCGGCGATTATTCGGCCTATCGGTCTGGTAATGCCGCGGGTGATGATAAAGGCCAGAAACGTGCCGATTATCACACCGGCTATCGCCAGGGTAATCATAACAAAATTGGCGCGGGCGGAAACCGAGTCCATCTCTTCCCTCTTGGCTGAACGGAGATTATTTGCCGCTTCTGTAACCTTACGAGCGGCGGCTACCATATCGTTTTCGCATACTTTCTGCTTAGCCTTATTATTTACTATATTGCCAAAGGCTTTTTTATATGTAACAATGGCGTCAATAACCTGCTGTATCTGATCCTTGTTCACCTGCTGATTGAATCTTGCCTTAAGGTCATCAGCCAAAGCGATGAGGCTGTCGGCGATGCTGTTTGTTTTTTCGACATATTCATCTGTAGCCCTGAGGAAGTAGTTCTTTTCCTCCCTTCTGATTTCAAGTACCAACTCGTTAATCCGTTTGGTATCGTTGGCATTAGCCAGCCTTTCTGCTACCTTAACATTGAGTATATCTTCTGCCTTTACAAATTCAGATAGAATAGTATCCAATATAGGCGCTGTTTTTTTCTGATAAACCTGCAATGAGGTATCAGTCGTGCCTGTACGGGCATCGGCAACCTCTATCACGCTGCTATGCAATTCCAGATGTTTTTGCTTCATCCCGTTTATGAGTTCCCTGAACTGCTGTCCGCAGAAAACAGCCTGTTCATTGAACTTACTGCTCTCCAGCCATTTACCAAACTCACATTTATGCCCATCGGTCTGCACATTCAGGATCGCGTTTTTATCTGCCAGAAAGTCCTTGACTCCTCCGGCCCATTCCAGGTGGGCACGGCTGCCTTTAGCAATATTTGCCTGGACATCCATAACCGCGACAAGTTCCATATCCTGATCGCGGTCCATATCGCCTGCCAATTTTCGAATGGCTCGAGCGGATTGCACTATTGGGCCTGAAGTGCTGGCTAGTTCAACAGTCTGTTTGTCCAGTTCAACATAATGGCTGGCGTTGTCAATGTATGTGCCGAATTCGGTTTGCATTTCCACGACTAATTGCTTGTCAGCCGCGACATTCATATGCGCGGTGATTTCTTCCACCAGCGTGTCGAATGGTTCCTTCTGACCAAGCATCTGCTTGGCGTATTTCTCATCGCCGCGCATAATGAAGTTCTTTTCCGCCAGTCTGGCGTCATTGACAATCTTGATGAATCGGTTAGCCTCATCGCCGATAAGCACCTTTTGCCCTACATTGCCCAGGCTGGAATAGCCCATATAGCCCAATACGGCCGCGATAACCACTACAACACCAAAACCCAGATACAACTTGCTTGCCAGTTTCATGTCCTTAAACATTTTTTACATCTCCTGTAAGGTTACATTTACTTCTTACCAATTGATCTTTGACCAACGTGATTACCAGCCCCCGATGTAAAACATGTCCCCGCGTAGGCGGGGATCGGGGGTTTCTTACCCGTCCCTGCTGTTAAGCGGGAGTTTCCATTTCCATATCCGCATTACCCGCGAATTGTGTCATATCGTCCTGGCCCAACACCTTGTCGATATCTAACAGCAGCTTGACTGTCTCGTCGATCTTGCCTATTCCGAGGATAAAATCGGTATCAACCGTGCTGTCGAATTGTGGCGAATCTTCAATATCCTCACCGGCGATGTCCAGTACCTCCTGCACTTTATCGACCAGAATGCCGGTACTGATACTGCCGTCTCCCTGTGTGATCTCCACTACAATAATGCAGGTTTCCTCCGTCCTTTCGATTGTTTCCATATCGAACTTGGCCCGCAGATCGATTACCGGTATGACTTGTCCGCGCAGATTAATCACACCAAGAATATGATGTGGCGTCTGCGGCACACTCGTTACATCAATATAGCCGATAATCTCACGTACCTTGAGAATCTCCAGGCCATATTCCTCCGGGCCAAGGGCAAAGGTGAGATATTTTCCTTCACGGTCCTTGCCTGTCTGGCTTACTTCTTCCAATTGCGTCGTGGCTTGACTCATCACTACACCTCACAACGAAGGTTAATACTAAAGCTTAACAACGCTCAAGGCCCTCGAAATTAACGCCGGCGCTAATCTCGCCACCTATAGAGCGCACCATGTCCTATATAAAGAAATTATCCCCATAACCGAAAAGCCCCAATTGCTTACTGGTCTATTCGGCTGAATCACGACGTGAATTAACCCGCATTCCGCTAACAATTTGATTGCATAGAAATTGTATAGAAATGTGTTTTTGTATCGTCGTCTCGGCGGCATTTTTTGACTATGCTTTTTAGCTGTCAAAACATAAGTCTCGTAGAGACAAATCGGTTGCTGATATGTAAGTCCCGTAGGGACAACTGATAATAGCCCAGCGATTTATCGCTGGCTAACCTGTTCCTATATTATTTGTAACCGTTCACGGGTTAAGTTATTAGCCCCCGATGTAAAAATGTCCTCGCGTAGGAATGTCCCCGCGTAAGCATATCCCTGCGAAGGCAGGGTTCGGGGGGTTCTTCTCTTTATTCGCCCTGAAAGGGCAAAACTAGGAGTCTGTCCGAGTATTCGCTTGTAAAATGCGTAAGTCATTATTATTAAAGAACTTAGTGTTTTTAAGCCCAAAACGACTAAGTCTTTTATTTACAAATACTTATGAATTTTAAACCCTATTACTCGGACAGACTCCTAGCCCAGGGCAACCAGACTGTGTCGCAATTAACAATAGAAACTGATTTATTTTACTGACCGATATGTTACAATGCAACCGGTGTCAAGGCAATAACAAACAAGGAGGTATTAGAATGGCATATCGATATGGAGATCGG
>DAOVXR010000331.1 GCA_030636065.1 Sedimentisphaerales bacterium
GAAATGCGAATGGCTATTCTTTATAAGAAGGCTTCTATCAGGAGCATTGACCCGCCGGAGGATGTGATTAGTTTTATCGCCCGCAAAATCTATAGTAATACCCGTGAGTTGGAGGGAGCGTTGACCAAGGTACATGGCCTGGCGATGCTGGAGGATGGTAAAATTACTTTGGAGTTGGCCCGTCAGGCGCTTGGTGAAGAACCCACCCCGGCCCATCGGCAGATATCAATTTCTCAGATTATCGAGTCGGTAATCGACCATTTTAATGTTCGGCTCAGTGATTTGCAGGGCAAACGACGCAGTCGCAGCATCGCTTTTCCCCGTCAGATATGTATGTATCTGGCCCGCGACCTGACCGCGCTCAGTCTCGAGGAAATCGGCGGCCATTTCGGCGGCCGTGATCATACTACTGTTTTACATGCCTACCGAAACATCGACCGTTTGTGCGACAACGACGAAAACATAAGGTTCACGGTCAATTCCCTTACAACCGGCCTGACCCAGAGATAACCTTGCAGCCCTTACAGGGCGGGGCCTTACCCCACGCGATTTTCATCTTCACTCTCTTTCTCACCATCGTGCCATAGGCAGATTCGCCGAGGCGAACTCACCACTCGTTTTTACAGTTCCAATTCGTACAATTCTTCTTCGATCTTGCTTCTGCTGGGGAATAGTGGCGGTTCGGGAACACTCACACGCATATTATGTTCGCCGAGCCTTCTCGCCAGGCCCGGATAACACGGATCGACCTTAAATGCTTTGACGAGGTATTCTACGCCTTTGTCTTTGTCGGGTTTGCCGAAAAAGTAGTCTGCTACTGCCAGGAACGGCACCGCGTTATTCGGCTCGGCCCGGGCGCCGGCATGATAGCAGTGCAGCGCGTGTTTTTCCATCCCAGCCTCTAAAAAATTCTCTGCCAGCCGCATAAAATCCCGTGCCGCGGCGTCTTTATGCTTCAGAAACAGGACCGTCGCATCAACTGATTTAGCTACCTGGTTATTGTTGTAAAGTGCCTTGATATAAGCCATTTGTGCCAGTTCCATAGCCGGATCGAACCGGACGGCCAACTCATACTCCCATAGCGCCTTGGCCCTGTCCCCCAGCGAGTCATAGCAGCGGGCCATCCAGTAGTGTGAGGCCGGGTTCTCGTAATCGGCTTCAATGCTTTTCTCCAGCAGTTCCCGGGCCTTGTCGTATTCGCCGTACTTGCAATATATCTGGGCCTGCTGTGTCAGCCGTACCGCCTCCACACCGCAGCCACAGCATATAAACACTATAGCCACAGCCGACAGACAGGCAATTACTTCTAACCATTTCACTTTGATTGAACCGTATTTCATTATTTTCATATCAGTACTCCTGTTGGATTAGACGTGCACATCTAACAGAACCCAGCCGCTTTTGCAAACAAAAAGTCAGAATGATAAAATTGACCCGTTGATATTCGCATTCATCATTGGTCATTCGTTATTGATTCCTCATTCTGGTTTCCTGATTCGTCATTATTTGTATTGTGGCTCTTACCCCACACGGTTCGCTCATCTTCCCGGTATCTCCAGGCCGAGTTCTGTTAATACCTTTTGCATATCCTGCCAGACTCGCAGGCGAGTGTCTTTGGAATAATTTCGCAGCAGGTAGGCCGGGTGATAGGTGGCAATAAGTTTAATCGGCTTGGCGAACGGATGCGGCAGATATTGGTGGACACGTCCACGCAGTTGCCCAATCGGTGTATTAGTGTCTAATAGCGTGTGGGCCGCGTGAGCGCCTAAGGCCACGATTATTTCCGGCTCGATTACTTCGAGTTGTTCGTAGAGAAAATTGATACACTCGGCGATTTCAGTGGCTTGTGGGTCGCGATTATCCGGCGGTCGGCATTTGAGGATATTGCCGATGAACACGTCTTCTCGTTTTAGTCCCATTGCCTCGATTATCTTTGTCAGCAGTTTGCCGGCCCGTCCTACGAACGGTCGGCCCTGTTCGTCTTCGTTTTGGCCGGGCGCTTCGCCGACAAAAACGAGCCTTGCGTCCGGGTTCCCTTCGCCTGAGACGGAATTACGCCGTTGGCTGTGCAGTTGACAGGATTGGCATTGAGCCACTTTCTCGGCGATTTCCGTTAGGCGTTGGCGTTTTTCTTCGATAATTTTAGCCTGTTCGCTCGATATTTGTGGTGTTTCTCGGCCGGTTTTTTGCGTACTGGTCATTTCTTTTCGCCCTGTTGATGCTGTTGTTACGGTTGGTCGTTTTGGGGGTTGCGCTGTTTCGACCCGTCCGATCGGC
>DAOVXR010000271.1 GCA_030636065.1 Sedimentisphaerales bacterium
GAGGGCAGACAAATGTCGCTGAAAGTAACAAAAAGCGACGGAAGCGCAGAGGTCTATCTGCATACCAAGGTGATGGGCTCGATATCGGCGGCGATGGGGGACAGCGGTTTTTACCAGGAAGGTATGACCGAGCATCTCGCAGAGGCGGTAACGGAATATATCGTCCGCCGGTACGGCTCGGCTCCGGTGGGTACCGATGAAATTCATGCGATGATCGAAGCGGTTCTCAGTGAAACGGGATACTACGAAGCGGCGTTGGCTCTGCACGAACATCGTCTGACCCGACAAATCAAGCGAGGCCGTACTGAAGTAATTCATCGCCGGAAAACCGGCAAAAACGATTCGGCGATGTCCGGCAATACCCAAAATGAAGAAGAGGAATATTTTACTCAGCCCTGGAACAAGTCGAACATCATTAACATTCTGGAAACAGAGTACGGATTGGATAGTCCGCTGGCGCGAGCGGTGGCTGGGGCGGTTGAAGAAAAAGTGCTGCGTATGGGATGTCGGCGTGTGTTTGCGTCGCTGGTGCGGGCTATGGTTGAGAATGATCTTTGGACGATGAAGCAGGCTGAGCAGGCTTTTGTTAAACAAGCTGAAGAAGAAAGTTATGCGACGTTAAAGAACGACGAAACGCTTCGGGCAGGGATGTCCGATGGCCCCGAGTGTCCGCAGGAGGCGGCCCGGGCATGTATGTCAGGTGTTGATGGCAGGGAGGCTTGTTCCGGTATCATACCGGGCGGAGTAAGGTAGGCTATTATTGTTCTATGGATAGACAATTCGAGCCGATCGAGCAGCTACGTCTTGTTATTGACAGGAACCGCACCTGACTTTTTTTGCCGTTAATTTAATATCATTTGGCGCGTTTCCGGCGAACGGATTTTATCTCTTCATTTATTTCCGACAATGTCATACGATCTGTGCCGGCCTGAACAGAACTCCTCTGCATAGCCTCCAGGGCGGTTAGTGCACGGGCCTGGCGAATAGCTTTTAGTGATTCTTCCAGGTCGTCTTCGCAAACCGATAGCAAAATAGCAACAGGTTTGCCGTTGGAAATGATAACCATCTCCCGTTCGTCCCTCAGTTGTCGCCAGATTTGGGCCGATTTGCCGCGCAAGTTTCTATCCGAGATAAATTTCATTATAATATTCCTGTTTAATTGTTACTCTGCAGCATACACGAATATCACCTTAGTTGTCATCTTTGAAGTTCTACGGAAAGTATTTCCCGATCAGCGGTTGTAGTTTATGGAAGGTTGGGTCGGTGATAGCGTTTTTGTCGGTCCATATTCCCAGTTCGAGCGCCCGATGGTGTTCGCATTCGGATTCGAGCAGGGTGCCTGCCCGGGTTAGTGCGGCCCGAATAAGAGTGATTGCGTTTTTGGTGGCGGTGTTGAGGTTGCCGATGATTTCTTTCATCAGGGAGTGTTTATTCTGGTCGCCTTCGTGGGGTTTCCAACAGTCGTAGTCGGTTGGCAGGGCGACGAGCGCGTAACAGATTTCGGCTTCGCGGGCCAGTTTGGCCTCCGGCATACAAGTCATTCCGATAAGGTGCGCTCCCCAACTGCGATGCAGCATTGATTCGGCGCGGGTACTGAACTGCGGCCCTTCCATACAGATATAAGTGCCGCCGTCATGCACATTGGTATCGACCTGCTCGGCGGCCGAGAGTAAAAGTTCGCGGAGTCGCTGACAAAAGGGATAAGCGAAATCAACGTGAACAGCCAACTCACCGTCAAAAAAGCTGTTGGCCCGTTTGAAGGTTTTGTCGATTACCTGGTCGGGGATGACGAGATGGCCCGGAGCGATCTGCTCCACGAGTGAACCGCAGGCGCCGCTGGCGATGATATGGCTTACGCCCAGTTCTTTCAGGGCGAAAATATTGGCACGGTAGGGGACCGAGGAGGGGTTGAGCAGATGGCCCCTGCCGTGACGGGCCAGAAAGGCAATGGGTATCGATTCCAGCTCGGTAGTAACAATCGGAGCGGAAGGAGGGCCGAAAGGGGTTTCTATGTCGTGTACGGTGCCGGTGGTCTGTCTGGCCAGGGCCTGACCGAGACCGGAACCGCCGATAATGCCAATACGTCGTGGTTGCTTTGACATAAAATTTCTCCTATGTTAAAAGTGGCTATGCCATATCCCTGTTGAATAATTTCAATATCCGGAGTATAATCAATGGAAAGCTGTTTTCGGAGAAAATAATTATGCCGACAGGACAGAAAATAAAATATATATGTAGTCAACTTCATCATCACGCCCCGTTCACAGTGGCGGGGGCACTGTTAGGAGTGGGATTTATGCTGCTGTTTCGGCTGCTGCCGCTGCCGGAGCGGACCAGTCATCTGCTGTTCGACATTTTTCATCCCGGCCATGTTCTGTTGAGCGCTATGGCGACAGCGGCGATGTTCAGACTGCATAAAAAAAAGGCTCATATTATTGTTGTTTTGATTATCGGGTATGTTGGCTCAATAGGGATTGCGACGCTCAGCGATTGTGTTATCCCATACGTCGGCGAGGTATTGCTGGGGTTTCATACTTCTGCGCATTCGCACGGGCATGCAGATAAACACCATGAATCCACATCAGAAACAGTTCATAAACTCGGCGGCGATCACGCTCATCAGGATGGACATCAAGAGAAATTGCACCTTGGTTTTATCGACAAGTGGTGGCTGGTAAATCCACTTGCGATTTTAGGCGGGTTGCTTGCGTGTTTTCGTCCGTGGACAAAGTTCCCACATGCCGGCCATGTACTATTGAGTATATGGGCGTCTCTGTCTCATATTCTGATGGCGATGGGTACCGAGGTGAGTTTCGCGCAGTGGATGGGAGTAATGGTGTTTTTGTTTTTGGCGGTCTGGCTGCCCTGCTGTGTCAGTGATATCGTTTTTCCGTTGCTGTTTGTCAAGCCGGGTAAGGAATGGCCGCGGCATTAGAAAACGAAGAAGAAATGCAGAAGAGATGAACGTCGAACATTCAATCCGCCTGTGGCGGAAACGTCGAACATCGAATTAAAGAATATTGAATGCAGAAAGAGAAGAATGTCGAATCAAAGCAAGAGTTGAACGTCCAACGTCCAACGTCCAACATTCAATGTTCAACGTCCAACGTCGAATTAAAGAAATTAAAGAAGAATTCAGAATTCAGAAGACAGAAGAGAAGAGAAAAATAATCCGCAAGGATTACGCAGATTAAGAATATGGCGAGTAATAGAGAGTCGCCATCGCCTGATGACATACATCAGACGCTGCCACCCATCGCATTAGCCCGAATGTTCCATGCCGCGGCATTCGGCTGCAATCAAAAATAGTTTAACCACGAAGAAAA
>DAOVXR010000078.1 GCA_030636065.1 Sedimentisphaerales bacterium
AATTGCGAAAAAAATATAGTGATAACGATTGAAAATTCCCGTTAATACGCGGGTAAGTATTTTTACGACAAACTGTTACGGTTACGCTCGCGGGAGTTTCTGTACGCGTTGCGTATGATCGATAAAAATGCAGATGCAAAAGACCATAGCTGAACCGGTTACCGTCGAAGGCAGGGGATTGTTTTCAGGCAAAGAGGTAACCATGACACTTAAGCCGGCCGAAGTGGACGTCGGTGTTGTGTTTGTACGCACGGATTTGCCTGATCGCGTAACAATACCCGCACGAATCACGGGCTTGTCTTCGCAGCCGAGACGAACCGTTCTGCGTAACGGTACCGCTACCGTCGAAACGGTTGAGCACTGTCTCGCGGCGGTGAACGGGCTGGAAGTCGATAATCTTGAGATAGAAATCGACGGGCCGGAACTGCCGAATATCGACGGTAGCTGTAACCCTTATACGCAGGCGATTGTCAAAGCCGGAACTGTAACCCAGAACAAGGTTAGAGACGTTTTTATTATCACCGAACCAATAGTCGTCCGGGAAGGGGATTCGGTTCTTTATGCCCTGCCTGACCGAGACGATCAGTTAAATATAATATATGATCTCGATTACAATGAACCGAGTATCGGCCGTCAACTGTATCGTGTGCAGATTACACCTGAGACATTTACCAATGATATTTCGCCCGCGCGGACTTTCATAACGGAAGACGAAGCCCATGAGTTTCGGGCACGCGGAATGGGCGCTCATCTCAGCGCCAAAGATATATTGGTACTCTCGCCGGACGGCCCGGTCGATAATGAGTTGCGGTTCGAGGACGAATGCGCCAGGCACAAGGTGGCGGACCTGCTGGGTGATCTGATGCTTTTCGGGCGACCGCTACGCGGCCGTCTCGTTGCCTATCGAAGTGGGCATAGCTGTAATCATCTGCTGGTGAAAAAGCTGTTGCGGCTTGCCAGGGATCAGAAACGCCGTCGCTCGTTAACCTCGGAAGCGATACTCGATATTCGCAAGATTCAGAAAATCCTGCCCCATCGCTATCCGTTTTTGTTGGTGGACCGTGTCATCGAACTGGACGGAGATCGGCGGGCGGTGGGGATAAAAAATGTTACTATGAACGAGCATTTTTTCCAGGGCCATTTTCCCGGTACCCCCATTATGCCGGGTGTTCTTATTGTCGAGGCCCTGGCGCAAATGTCGGGCCTTTTGTTTGCGCAGCGGCTGGAGCATACCGGTCAGTTGGCCGTATTGTTGAGTATGGATAAAGTCAAGATGCGACGTGCCGTTCTGCCGGGCGATCAGTTGATACTGGAAGTGGAGGCTGTGCGGGTCAAGAGCCGTACCGGTGATTGCCGTTGTCGGGCGTTGGTAGGTGATGAGGTGGCGGCCGAGGCGCAAATACGGTTTATGCTCGTCGATGCCGATCCGGTATAAAAACTGTTCTTTAAGTAGGGTGCTGATGAAATCGCACCATTTTCTTATCAGGCCCGAAGGGCCGAAAGAGCGCATAGCCGGGGGCGTAAGCCCCCGGACAGATTGCGATAATAACCTATTTAAGCCCTGAAAGGGCGAAAGAAAACTGGTAAATTATGACGAAAATTGCTGCTACGGCAATTTTGGATAAAACCGCTCGATTGGGCAGCGATGTGTATATCGGCCCCGGTTGTGTAATTGACTCGGATGTGATTATCGGAGATGGGTGCCTGTTGAAAGCCAACGTGATCGTCTGCAAAGGCGTAACCATCGGGCAGGGCAATCAGGTGTTTCCGAATTGTGTACTGGGCGAGGAACCCCAGATGGTCGGCAAACACGATCCGGCGACGGAATTAATTATCGGTAACGATAATGTGTTCCGCGAAAATGTTACCATCAATCGCGGTTCGCCCATCGGCAGCGGAAAAACCGTTATAGGTGATAAGAATTATTTTATGATTGGTTCGCATATAGCCCATGACTGCGAAATTGAAAATAATGTTGTTATTGGGAACTATTGCCAGATAGGTGGGCATGGTAAAATTGAACGAAACGTCTGGATGAGCGCCTTCTGTGGAACTCATCAATTTGTTACCGTCGGGCGATTTGTGTATGCCGGCGGGCTTAGCGGAATTGTATCCGATATACCGCCGTTTATGCGGACCTCCGGTTCGTACCCGTGTACTGTTCGAGGATTGAACGCGGTCGGCCTGCAAAGGGCAGGTTTTACTGCCGAAAGCATTAAAGCGTTAAATGAGACATATCGGTGCTTATACCGACACCGAGAGGGCGCATTTGCTGAGGTTGTCGAGGAAATGATGGCCCGAAATGGGCTTGACGAGAATGTTAAATACCTTTTGGAATTTTTACAGCAGAGTTTTCAACATCGTATGAACCGGCACAGAGAGTTGTTTCGCCATTAAATATTTATGGAATGTTATGCCATACCCATTTGGTATAAAACGGAAAGCGGAATATTATGTCAGAGATATCGAACTTAGCGGTTATTGACCCATCAGCTCAAATCGGCTCCGATGTAACCATTGCTCCTTTTTGCGTGGTTGGCTCTGATGTTGTGATTGAAGACGGTTGCCAGTTGATGAATAACGTTACGGTTCAGGGCATAACGAGGATCGGCCGAGATAATGTTTTTTATCCGAATGTGGTTATCGGTGTCGCCCCTCAGGACTTAAAATACAATGGCGCCCCGACCGAAACAATCATCGGTAAAGGCAATGTCTTTCGGGAAAACACCACTGTTCATCGCGGCACGGAAAAGGGCGGAGGAAAAACGGTAATTGGCAGCGGATGTCTGTTTATGGTCGCGGTGCATATCGCCCATGATTGTATTCTGGAAAATAAAATCATTTTGGGTAATCAGACCCAGTTGGCCGGTCATGTGCATATAGAAGAAGGCTCTGTTGTCTCGGCTCTGGTGGGCCTTCATCATTTTGTTCGGGTGGGCAAATACAGTTACGTTGGAGGTTTGACTCCGGTACACCGCGATATTCCGCCGTTTGTGAAATTTTCCGGCGACCCCAATGAGGTTCGTGGTGTGAATGAAGAAGGTCTTAAACGCAACGGCTTCAGCCCGGAAGATGTCGCCCTCGTTAAACAGGGTTATCGGCAAATATTCCGAAGAGGTAACAGCATCGCGAGTAATGTGGATGAACTGCTTGCACGGGACGATCTTGACGCCAATGTACGTTATATGTGTGAATTTGTTAAAAAAAGTTGTGATAGTCGTTTTGGACGATACCATGAGACCTTTCGTAGCGATAGCGTCGAGGACCGTCGCCGCCGTCGGCCCTTAGAGGTGCGCGGCAACAGAGGTTGATTTTATGTAATTGTTCACAGGTTCTGGCTAGCCCCCGATGTGAAATCGGGGGATTCTTCTCTTTATCAGG
This sequence comes from Sedimentisphaerales bacterium, assembly GCA_030636065.1. The sequence continues at coordinate 3,382 of DAOVXR010000078.1, forward strand.
CCCGAAGGGCCGAAAGAGCGCATAGCCGGGGGCGTAAGCCCCCGGTAGGGTTGCGACAACAACTCTTAAAGCCCTGAAAGGGCGAAAGAAAACAACCCGTAAAAAGTGTGAATAGTTACTGATTTTTGTAAAACTCTTAATAAAGTAAGGATCGAAGTAGTGAAAAAATTGAAAGCAGCGGTTATCGGTGCCGGCCGTATGGGTCGGCTCCATAGCCGAATTTATAGTCAGATGGATCAGACTGATCTGATCGCTGTAGTTGATATCGATCAGGACAAGGCGAGAAAGATCACCGAGGAGTACGGCGGTACGCCCTATAGTGATTTCAACGAGATTGTGGATCAGGTCGAAGTTGTTACTGTCGCTGTGCCTACGGAGTTTCATACGCAGGTAGCCGAAACGTTTCTGGAACATCGGATTCCTGTCCTTGTGGAAAAACCGTTGGCCGAGAATCTTTCACAGGCCAGGCGTTTGTTGCAATTGGCAAAAGAAAAAGATTGCGTTTTACAGGTGGGCTATTCCGAGCGGTTCAATCCGGTGGTACAGGCGATGCGCCGGTTGGATTTCACGCCTCGATTTGTGGAAGTCAATCGTATTTCGCCTTATACATTTCGTTCGACGGATGTTGGTGTAGTATTGGATATGATGATCCATGATATCGATATTGTTTTGTCAATGGTTAGCGGTCCCATAAAGGATGTCGCCGCGATTGGCGTAAATGTTATGGGCGAACATGAAGACATAGCCAATGTCAGGCTGACTTTCGAGAGCGGCTGTGTAGCCAACCTGACTGCCTCGCGTCTGGCCCTTAAGACCGACCGCAGAATCAGGGTCTTCAGCGAAGACGCGTATCTTTCACTGGACTACCTCAAAAAAACCGGTACGATGATCAGCAAAAAGGGCAATATCGATATGCTGAAATGGATTCGTCAGCAGCAGAAAGAAGATGGTAGTATTGACCTTTTCAATACGGACTGGACAAAAATGATCCAGGTGGAAACGCTCGATATTGATGATCGTGAACCTTTGCGTCTGGAGCAGGAAGCGTTTGTTCAGGCTGTTACCGAGGGGACCCGCCCACAGGTCTCGGCTGAAGATGCCGTTGCCGCTATGGAACTGGCCGAGCGGATTGTCGATGAAATATCTCGCCACCAGTGGCAGGGCAGCAGCAGCAACGCAATCAGCGCCGAACATTGGCATAAGTAAAGGCGCTAAAGTGTAATCGCCCAGGTAAAAATGTGTGTTAAGGGTGGCATGCTTTTGCGAAGTCTTGTAGGGTAGGGTCTTACCCCACGCGGTTTTCCTGAAGGTGGTTAATTTAATATTTGTAACAAGGATTAACAGATGGCCCAATTAAACGTGAACATTGATCATGTCGCCACTATTCGTCAGGCCCGGTTGGCTGATGAGCCTGATCCGGTCTGGGCGGCTGTCGAGTGCGAACTTGGCGGAGCGGCCGGCATTACCATGCACCTGCGTGAGGACCGCCGTCATATACAGGATCGTGATGTACAGTTGGTTCGCGGGACGGCCGGTGTCAAGCTCAATTTGGAGATGGCCTTGGCCGAATCTATAGTGCGTTTTGCCCTGAAGCTCAAGCCCGACCAGATAACTCTGGTTCCGGAAAAGCGTCAGGAATTGACTACAGAGGGCGGCCTGGACTGTATCAAACAACAACGCCGCCTGATTGCTGTTATTAAACGTATGCGTCGTGTTGGGATTGGTGTCTCGGCGTTTATCGTTCCTGATGTGGATCAGGTAACGGCCAGCCTTGACGCCGGTTGCGAGGCTGTGGAACTGCACACGGGTATGTATGCCAATGCCCGCCGTGAGCGCCTGATCACGCGTGAGTTACGAAAGCTGGAAAAGGCCCGCGACGTCGGCTGGGACAGCGGCCTGATCGTCCATGCCGGTCATGGGCTTACATATCGTAACATCGGTCCAGTCGCCGCGATTGAGGGCTTAGAGGATTTCAACATCGGCCATAGTATCGTTTCTCGCTCGGTTTTTACAGGTATCCGCCAGGCTACCCGCGAAATGATCGAGTTAATTGATAAGTATAGTATCTAATTTTTGATGCAACCGCCAAAAGTCCGAAAAACGCCGCAAAAACAACGGCAACGCTCCAAAATCGAGGGGCAAAGTACTTTTGACACTGGCGTCAATTCTAACAAATTACGAACATCTGACGGAGCGGAAAATACGGCCTGCAATTGTGGTTTTCGCGGCTGCGGGAGTACTCTGTGCGACGGAAAGAGTACTCCGCTCGTCCGTAAAAGCACTCGGTGTGCCTGAAAAAGTACTCCGCTCGCCTGTAAAAGTACTTGCGCAGCCCGTAAAAGTACTCTGACAGTCGGTAAAAGTGGTATCACCGGGTGCAAAAGTGGCGATAACGCCTTTAATATCAGTATGTTACGCGAAAAAGACTGTCCAGAGGGTATGAGAGAAAGTTTTTTGTTGAAAAAGATATCGGATGTAGTATAATATGATAAGTAATGGTTCGTGAAATGGGAGTAAGTCTCAAAGACAGCTTATAATTGAATTGGCCCGATTCGGGCAGGAGGTTTGTTTTTACGGCTGATTTTTCAGCCGGACAATTGAATATTGATGTTCACTAAACTTTTAGCGTTCTACTCCAAAAACCAGCAATTTTTATCGGAGACGCACGAGGATTGGTGTCCGTTTGCCTTTTGGCAAAACGGGCATCACGGGCGTTCTCCGAAAGGGCCGTTGCTGGTGCCTGGAGTTAGGACGTTGCAGTGATGCCCTTGTCTTTGCGCAGTGAAAATAGCTTGCGAAAAAGACGAGATTATGGTACAATGAATCGGTCAGAAAAGATGGGTACTTTTTTTAAGGAGAATCGAAATGGGTAAGAAACAAAAACTGATGGTGTTGTGTTCGGTTGTGTTGTTTATGACTTCAATCGCGGGAGCGGATACTTACACGATGATTTTTAATACATCGGACAGTCCCTTTACGCCCGGCGTAAAAAATCAGGGCTGGTGGAGCAACGAGAGAGATAATTATGATGAAAATATTAATTATGGTACGGGAATGTCTCCAACAGGTGAAGTTCGTAGCTTTTTTACTTATGATCTATCATCGTTGTATTTAACAGTCATAGATGCAAAGTTAGAGCTAAGACGCTACGATTATGCATCGAGTGTTTCAAGCGAGACTTTAGGTTTATTTGATGTATCAACAGGTGCTAATACTTTAAATTATAACGTCGGGACTAGTATAGATATATTTGAAGATTTGGGTAGCGGATTATGCTATGGAGAGTATGAGGTATTTAATACTGGAAGCAGTGAAGACATTATCTCTATTCAATTAAATGACTTTGCAATTGATGATATCAATAACGCAATGGGCGGATGGTTTTCTATAGGTTGTTCTCTATTAACAATTGACGGCACAACTGTTGGCAGTGGCACAGAGTCTATCTTTGGCAATAGCCATATTGATGGTGAGCCACAAAGGTTGGTTCTTGAGATTATTCCTGAGCCGGCTTCTTTGCTTATGATGAGTTTTGGATTATTCCTTTTCGTAAAACAAAGAAGCGGCAGAAGGTCTTTTGTTGGTTAGTTTAAAATATTAAGTTAGAAAAACATCGATTTTCAAGAAAGGGGCATTTTATGTTCGACAGAAAAAATTTCTCAATTGTTTCAGTTACTATCTTCTCATTGGTTATAATTTTAGTTTCTGATTTAATGGCTTTGGAGTATACCAGTTATATTTACACTCCCTATGAACTTATATTTTTCTCCTACGAGGATGGTACTACTCTTGAAATATATGAAACAGATGGCACGACAGTTTATGATTGGTTTGGTAATCCCGTTGTAATCAACGGAGGTAATGCATTGAATAAGGGCCAGCATTGTAGATTAAGCTATCCTGACCTTTTAACTTCGCAAAATCATGCTTACCTTGTAACCGGCAGCAAGAAGTTTTCGGTCTTGACGGGCGATGCCGCGACTTCGGATGAGTCATCTGGTGTATGCGGTTATTACGCTATGAACCCGAACGGTATGGGTGTAGCGAACGAGTTTTATACTTATGTGCCGAATGTGTACAATCAGTCTTTTTATGAAGCGCCTGACGTTGAA
>DAOVXR010000305.1 GCA_030636065.1 Sedimentisphaerales bacterium
TATGGGTACAGCGATCCACGTGTCCCAACCGATGCAGAAAGGCCGCGAGCGGGGCCATAAGTGTTTTGCCTTCGCCGGTGTCCATTTCCGCGATATGGCCCTCATAAAGCGCCAAGGCGCCCATCAGTTGCACATCGAAATGTCGCATGTTCAGGGTGCGTCGGGAGACTTCCCGGCCTAATGCCAAAGCCGACGGAAACAGCGGATCGATCATTTTTCCGGCCTGAGCGCGGCTGTGCAGATCTATGAGTCGCTGGTTCAAATCGCTGTCGCTTAAGGGCGTAAGTTCCGATTCCAGTTTGCCGGCTTGCTGTACGATACGACGATACCGACGCAGATGACAGTTTTGCCAGGGTTTGCGAAATATAAAATATAAGTAACCGTTCACGGATTCTTTTCCTTATCAGGCCCCGAATTTGTAGGGTAGTGCCTTGACCCACGCGTTTTTCTCGACCCATTAAAGCATCTATCGCAATATTAGTCAAATCTGTTCTATACTGATCCTGAATGAAAGCGCCCGTCGGGTGGCAGCAAGCGTAGCCCTGGCGAAGCACAGGGCGGGGCGGGCCGGGCCCGCCATTTACTCTGAATTCAATTTGTAACCGTAAAAACGAATATAGGGGTTCTCCGATCAAAAGAAAAAAGGAGATATTGCCATTAATTGGCCCCTGTTTCGTTTTATATTTTATGTTTATGTAGGTATTTGAATGTCAAGCGGTCTCTGCTTTTACAAATTGAGAGGGGAAATTTATGGCTATGCATGAAAGTTGGCATATCGAACCCCAGGGACGTGATGAATCCGTATGGTTGTCGCCCGGAGACAAACAAAGCCGCGCAAAAAGTTACTCTTTCCACAGGCGAGGATTCAGTTCTATCCTGGCGGTTATTTTTGTCTCGCTGTTTTCTGTGCTGAGCATATCTTTTTTCTCTATGACTAATATCAACTTAAACATGGCCGACAACCACTATAGGGCGGCTCAGGCTCAAGCCGCTGCGGAGTCTGGTTTGGCTTATGCCGGACATCTGATCGGCAGTTATATTCGTGAGGAAAGCCCTTACACTTTTGACCAGACTCTTTCGCAGTCGGCGATGACGGTGTTATTTACCGCGTTTTCGGACCATGCGGCAGTTTTGCTGGACGGTTCGCCTGCGATCGCCGAAGGCGAGGTGGGAGGTCTTGCGGACTTTAGCGAGAATGGCCTGACGGGGATACAGTTCAGCGTTCCTGTAATTCGAATAAATCAAAATCAGGAGTGTCGGTTTTGTTTGCAGTTCAGGCAGTACGCAGACACGCCGGAAAGTATTGAGATTACCAGTACAGGGACGGCGAATAATATTCAGCGTGTGATACGGCTGAGTCATAATATCGTAAAGGATGATCCCAGCCTGTTTGATTTCGCGCTGTTTGCGAAGGACGATTTAACGTTCCATAATGCTGTAACGTTGGACGGCTTTAACCTCGATGTGGATGATGATCCGCTCCAGGTCGGCACAAACGGGACCGATTCCGGCGACATTGCCTTGAAAAACTCAGCCAGCGTGGAAGGCGACGTCATAGTGGGGGCGGGAGTATCTCCGGAAGATGTGATCCAATTGGGAGCGGGGTCTAATATCACCGGCGACACATACGCCATGCAGGAAGAGTGGGAGCCGCCCATAGTTCAGGTGCCGGATACGTTAAACGACAGTGTGTCGCTGGGAACAATCAATGACGCCACTACGATAACCTCCAGTGGCAAGTACGACAGTATTAACCTGGGCCATAGCGAAACCGTGAGGATCGAAGGTGATGTCGAACTTTATATTGTAGGAGATGTCGACCTCGGCAATTCGGCAGCATTAGAGATTGCCCCAGGCGGGCAACTCACGCTGTTTCTGGGGGGGAACCTGTACCTTAAAAACACTGCCGAGTTGAACAATCTTACACAGGATGCCGAGAATTTGATAATTTTGGGCCTGGACACCTGTGAAACAGTGACCCTTAAGAATGGCTCAGAAACTTATGCCTCGATCTATACACCGGACGCGCATGTGGATTTCAACAACTCCGCGGACTTTTACGGAGCGGTGGCGGCTGAAAGCTTCGATCAGGCCAATGATGCGGGTTTCCATTACGACGCCGATTTGAGAGAAGTAAATCCGGTAGGGGTTAGTGCCTCCATCTCCATTGTATCTGACGGAAATTCTTATGAAGAGGCAAATTAGGGGAGTCAGAATTTTTTCGGTCGCTGGATGCCCGCTCCCTTGCACCAACCAGTCCCGTAGGGCCGTAGGATGGGCTTTAGGGCGTGCTGATTGACTTTTCACACCTTTCACACCCTTCTAACTTTTCTCTTTCACACTTTCTCTTTACTTCTTTGCTTCCTTTGCTATCTTCTGTTCAATATATTCTGGATTCTTCTTCGATTTTGTTTATTCGCCGTGTGGCTCCCGTTCTGTCCAGGAGATTGAGAACTATACACTTCTTGCTATGTCGCAAATTGCCTATCTTAACATTTTTAGGCTTTTTTCGGTAAAAAGTAACCGAAAACAGCAAAATCTGCTTTTAAAATGGACATCAGCGTTAAAATATTACGAAAATTTTATAAATAAATTGCATAATAAAAATAGTTTGATAGAATTGTCTATCATTGGGACAATGACGCCAGTGTCAAAAGTCCGGCCCGCCCGTGATGTCAGGTTGAGATCGTGTGTTTTTCAACGGTCGCATGGCACTTTTGGCGAAGGCATTAATGACAGTAAAAATATAGAGAGAATTGATCGACCTTAATGAGCGTTTTTCCTTCTTTGAGAATCGGGGACCTGGAGATAAATCCCCCTATTATTCAAGGCGGCATGGGAGTACGAGTATCCCTGGCCAATCTGGCTTCCGCGGTAGCGAATGAGGGCTGCGTAGGAGTGATAGCAACTCCCGGCATAGGGA
>DAOVXR010000174.1 GCA_030636065.1 Sedimentisphaerales bacterium
CGCGCAAAAAACACTGATTAGAACCGCTTTATATTGTGGAACAACGTACTGCAGTACGCGTCTGAAATATTTCATACTCACACACTCTTTTTTTGTCTTGTAGGGTGGGGTCTTACCCCACGCGTTAGCTGAATAGCCCTCGCTGTCAAGCGGGGGTTCTTTACTACCAGAACATCAGCTTATCGTCAAGTCGCAAATTCCCCCGATTGCCTGGAGTCCGCGGGGATTTTCATTGACGAATTCACCGAATTAGCGATTATATAGTGTTCTGTAACAGTGTGGATATAAATTACGGAGAAGTTTGTATGAAAATTGACTTATCAGGGCCTGACATCACTCAGGCCGAGATCGACTCGGTTGTGGCAGTCCTGCGAACGCCGAATTTGAGTTTAGGCCCTAAGCTGGTGGAGTTTGAGACTGCTTTTGCCGATTATGTCGGCCGTCGCTATGCCGTGGCCGTCAATAGTGGCACCAGTGCTCTGCATTTATGTATGCTGGCTTTGGGCATCGGTCCCGGCGATGAGGTCATCACCACGTCGTTCAGTTTTATTTCTACCACCAATTGTATTTTCATGGTCGGCGCGAAACCGGTTTTTGTCGATATTGACCCGACAACATACAATATTGACGTTGACCGAATTGAAGAAAAGATTACCTCCAAAACTCGTGCTCTGCTGCCGGTCGAGGTCTTCGGCAACCCGCATCGTATCGACGACGTATATGAATTGGCTCGAAGACGTAGTTTGTTGTGTATTGAGGATTCCTGCGAGGCTTTGGGCAGCGTCGTTAATGGCCGTCGGGTGGGCACGCTGGGCAATACCAGTACTTTTGCCTTTTATCCTAATAAGCAGATGACCACTGGTGAAGGTGGAATTATCGTTACTGACGACGAGGACACAGCCCATCTTTGCGCTTCGCTGCGTAATCAGGGCCGAGACATCAACGCCGGCTGGCTGGCCCACGCTCGATTGGGTTATAATTACCGTCTTTCCGATATTAATTGTGCTCTCGGCATCACCCAGATCGGGCGGATAGACGAGTTTGTTGCCAAACGTCGCCAGGTGGCTCAATGGTATGGCGAATTGCTGAAGGATGAGCCTGGTGTTGTCCTGCCGTCGGAGCCGTCCGGTTGCGAGATAAGCTGGTTTGTTTATGTGATTCGGCTGCGGGACGAGTTCACAACACAGGACAGGGACAAGGTTTTGAGTTACCTGCGTGAGCAGGGTATCGGTTGCAACAATTATTTCACTCCTATACATTTGCAGCCCTTTGTCGCCGAACGGCTGGGTTGCAAAGAGGGTGATTTCCCGGTTACCGAGAAAATTTCACAGCGAACCATTGCCCTGCCGTTTTATAATAACCTTACACAGCAGCAGGTTGAGACTGTCTGCTCCACCCTGAAAACCGCCCTGAATAACCTGTAGTCTAACTGTACCACGGCCATCTTGGCCGTGCTTATGCTAATCACGGGAACAACAACGATGAGTACCTTATTGGAACAATTAAAATCAGGCCGGGTCTTATTGGGTGACGGTGCTATGGGCACCCAGCTTCAGCAGCGAGGCATGGAGACCGGAAGCTGCCCGGAGTTATGGAACGTTACTCATAGTCGGGAGGTGCGGGAGATTATTTCCGGTTATGTTTCCGCCGGCAGTGATATCGTCGAGACCAACAGTTTCGGCGGCACACGGTACAAGCTGCAACAGTTTGACCTGACCGACAGGACTGTTGAGCTTAATCGCGCCGCTGCTCAGATTGCCCGGACGGCTATTGGCGATGACCAGTTTGTCGTAGGCTCTGTCGGCCCAACGGGCCATTTTCTGGAGCCGCTGGGCGACGCAACGGAAAAAGACATGTACGAAGCGTTCAGGGAACAGATTGTCGCCCTGTCCGAGGGCGGAGCCGACGCGATTTGTATTGAGACGATGACAGCTTTGGAGGAGGCCTTGGTTGCTCTGAGGGCCGCGAAGGAAAACACCGACCTGCCTGTTATCGTAACCTTTACTTTCGATAAAGTGGAGCAGGGCGGTTACCGTACCATGATGGGTGTCAGTCCCGCGCGGGCGGCGGAGGAACTCACCACTGCCGGTGCTGATGTTGTCGGTAGTAACTGTGGTAACGGCCCGGAAGACCTGACAGCCATCGCTCGTGAGATAACCGGACATACGGATCGATTCGTAATGATTCAGCCGAACGCCGGCCTGCCTGAACTACTGGACGGCCGAACCGTCTTCAGAGCTACTCCGGAAGAGATGGCCGCTTGCGTTGGCCCGCTAATCGAAGCAGGTGTAAATATCATCGGCGGCTGCTGCGGCACAACCCCGGACCACATCGCCGCAATGCGCAAGGCACTGGATCAGTTATAACAATGTTTGGCCTCCGGCTTTATGCCGGGTCTTTATGTTTGGGTGCCACCTTTCTGTATTTCAGAGAGGTGCTTCTGGAAATTCTTAAGTAGTTTTTTCTAACAAACGATTTATGCAGGAGACAAATCATGTCCTTCACAGAAGCTAAATGGAATAACGCTAATGTGCTGTTACTGATTGTATCTATCTTGATTGTACCGCTGACGCTGACGGCTGCTTCGCCTCAGCCTCAGATGGAAAAATCGGTAATACTTATTCGGGGTGTCAGCCAGGATTACAATTATTCTATGCCCTGGAAGCAGACTGGAATGAGTCGCGGCAGCGGTACTGGCTTTATTATTGACGGCCGTCGTATCCTGACTAACGCCCACAACGTCAGCAACAGCAAATACATTGAGGTTAAGAGGCAGGACAATGCCAGGCGTTTTCCGGCACGGGTGGCATTTATCGGGCACGATTGTGATTTGGCGATATTGGCTGTAGCGGACGAGAGTTTTTACGATGGTACTGAGCCGCTGGAGTTGGGTAATGTCCCGCGGACGAACACAACCGTCTCAACTTACGGGTTTCCGATGGGTGGCGAGCTTATTTCTGTTACGGAGGGAGTCATCTCACGGGTTCAAATGGACAACTATGCGCATACCGGCGCCGATTCTCATCTCGTTATCCAGACTGACGCCGCTATTAACCCCGGTAACAGTGGCGGCCCGGTCATGCAGGACGGCAAAGTTGTCGGCGTCGCTTTTCAGGGCCTCCGTCAGGCCGACAATATCGGTTATATGATACCTACCACTGTAATTCGCCATTTCCTGACTGACATTGACGACGGCCGTTATGACGCGTTTGGCTCGCTTGGTTTTACTTTTTATCCCGGCCTGCACAGCGTGTCTTATAAGGAATATTTGAAAGTACCTGAGCGGGAGGAAGGCATTATTATCTTAAAACCTCTGCTTAACAGTTCTGTCGAGAATGTTTTACAGTCGGAAGACGTTCTGACGCGAATCGACGAGCATAACATTGACAACGACGGCAAGGTCTGGATTGACGGCCTGCATCTGATGATGTCGGAGGTAATCGAGCGTAAGCAGATCGGCGAAACGGTGGAATTGACATTTTATCGTAATGGTGTGGTTCACAATGAGAAGGTCGATATTCGGCTCAACCGTCCGGTACTGGGTTACGCTCGCCAGTACGACCGGAAGCCTGACTACATTGTTTTTGCCGGGTTGACGTTTGTCGATCTGTCGCGTAATTTCCTTGAGACCTGGGGCGGCAGTTGGATTGGTAGTATCCCTCATTCGCTGCGGTATTTGTTCTTTTATTCGCGTCAGTTGAACGAGGAGCATCGGAGAAAGCAATATGTTGTGATTTCCGAGATATTGTCCGACGAGGTCAACGCTTACGCCGGTGTTTTCAAAAACCAGCCGGTCGAGAAGATCAACGGCATTGATATATGGAGTCTATCTGATGTTCGCCGGGCATTGGACCAGTCTGAGGACGGCTTTTGCCTGATTGACGTTATGGGCGGAGATCGGCCGCTGATCCTCGATCTCGAAAAGGTAAAGCAACGGCACCCTGCCATTTTGCAGCAGTACCGCATCCCAGCCGAGACCCGCATAGAAAAAACAGACATATAAAATGAGTCGCGTAGTCCCGTAGGATGGGCTTTAGTCCACCATAAACAGCTTTTTTTGCAATATGAACACATGAGTTGACTCCAAATAAATGTTTATTTCTTTATAAAACAGCGGACGCCCCATTTTATAAAAGTTTGATGTTGGTGTCTATTGTATGTTTGGAGGGGAAAAATATAATACCGGATGTCAGGGATTGTTGGATTTCAAGAGGGGGTGTTATGACGATAACTCCTTTAATAGCAAGGGAATAGGTGAATATTCGAGCCGACAAAAACCCAATAGACAGTTTCCTGGCGATTGGGGCAATAATTTTTTTATTTTTTTATCTTGACCGTTGTTTTCAACGGTGATATAAGACATTGCTCACCTGTTAATCGTACTTCCTTTGGGGGTAACAGGGAGTTTGGCGACAGATGGCCGGCCCGATGGGCGGCTGGGCAATACCGGCCGAGAGGCCTGGCAAACGAGCAATAAAGGGCTCATAGCTCAGTTGGCTAGAGCGCACCGCTGATAACGGTGAGGTCGATGGTTCGAATCCATCTGGGCCCATTAGATTGTTTTGTCGATGCGTGTTTAATTGGTTGCCTGAATGGCCGACCGAAAGGTTCGGATACGATGATAGAGCCGATATTAGCAATGCGTGTAATCCGATGGTTAGGCATGGGTGTTTTC
>DAOVXR010000104.1 GCA_030636065.1 Sedimentisphaerales bacterium
AGGCCGGAAGGTCGAAACCGGTCCCAAATCACCTGCCGCCTCTCTCCAAGAGCGGCGTACAGCTTTTCGTCCAATATGCCATTCTGCGCTCGCACGGTTATATCACACGCCTTTTGGCCGTTCCGACGCTGATATTTACCCTCAACTGTAATTTTCTGTCCGTCCATAAGCGTTTGCATGGGGCCGATTATGACACTATTGGGGTCGAAGGTGATTTTGCCCTTCATAGACTCGAGCGGATACGGAAACTTACTGTACACGAAAGCCCCGTTATTGCATATTATTTGACCCCGCCATTTGGCATGTTCAGGTTTATCGCGCCGGCCCTTAACGCGTATCGCAAAATCCAGTGCCCCGGCAGGCTGAAACCGGTCTATAATCTTACGGCCGGATTCGGGCAGCACCTCATACAAAACATTCAGAGACTTACGCAACGTCGTTATTTCTACCGCGTTATCCCCTTCGGGCCGGGTTGGCTCTGTCGTAATCGCCGTGGCTGTCGCGTTATTCGAAATGTTTGCCTCGGCTGAGCTATCCGCAATATGTTGCCACTGGTCCCGTTGGATTTCCAGGCCCGGCACCTCGAAATTGAAATCGAACCGTGAATCACTCTCATACCCCTTGATCGCACCCTTTAGACGCAAATCGCAATAATCACCAAAGCGGCCGCTGAGTTCTTCGACGATAATTCCTTCCTGATCACAAGTGATATTGGCGCTCACATTTTCTATCGGCAGCAAATATTTGTCGCGTCCCATAGGCAATTTACATTTGCCGTCTTTCAATATCAGGCTTAAGCTGTGTCCGGAGTGTGGATCGAAGATACTTTTGGTATTTAGCTCTCCGACGGGCTGAACAACTTCATACAGCTTACGCAAATATCTCAGCCGCTGCGGTAAATTGGTCGTATCAATCGCGCCTAACATAAATTTCCCGTCGGTTACCAACCGTCCGGTCTTGCAATCGAATGTCCCAACGATGGACGTTTCCCTCAGAACGCCATGAGAGTAACTGTTAAAATTGAATTCATAGATATTTTTGTCGTTGCGACCGGGGCAAAGCCGTCCGGATATTTCCTGGACTGCCCTGCCGGTACTTTCACCGTCCTTTATCTCGCAGTATTCGATGACGCCACGGCGAACGGTAATCACCGGCCGATCGGATGTCGATAAACGCGGTTTCAGGAACGACAGCAATTGAAGATTGGTGATACGCTGATCGAGGTCATACCAGACATTCAATCGAGCTCCGTCGGCGATGATGTGTTTTATGCGGAGCCGGCCCTGTATCAGGCTCGACGGCCGATGCTCCAAAATGACATCCTCGGCGGTAAAGACCAGGTTTTCGGATGTGCGCTCTCGGCCGGGCAGATAAATGCGCATCCCCTTGATCCGTATCTGACGCAGCACTACCAGGTTGGCCTCGTCAAGTTCGACGTCCCCGCCGGTGAACCGTTCGACGGCACTAATTGCGTGTTCTCTTATGCGTTTGTCGGACAGATTATACCAGGCCAATACGCCCAGTGTCAGCAATAACAGCAGCAGTATCGCGGCACCGATACGCCGCCGCCAGTTCAGGCGTACCGACCACCGCCGCGGACGACGCGAGACGGCATGACTGAGCCAAACCCGAAATTTTTTAAACAGTCTGTCCATAGACACGTCATGCCTGTCTTGTTTGTTTCTCGGCGATAAACAATTTTACCTGCTGTAGCAGGGCCTCGACAGCCTTATCGGCCGGGACTGTGGCGACCTTTTCCTGCCGGCAATAAATTACCGCCTTGTCTTTGCCGCCGCACAAGGCTACATCGGCCTCTGCCGCCTCACCAGGGCCGTTGACCACGCAGCCCATTACCGCCACAACTACCGGCTCGTGAACCTCCCACAGCGCGACCCTGACCTTTTCGACCATAGAAAGCATATCAATTTGTGTCCGCCCGCAGGTTGGACAGGCTATCAGTTCCGGGCCACGCCGCCGGCGCAGTTTCAACGTGTTTAATATCTCCCAGGCCACCTCGATTTCGTCCAATGGATCGCCGGCAAGGGAAACACGAATGGTATCGCCGACTCCCTCCGCGAGCAGCGCGCCCAACGCCGCCGCCGAACGGACAGACCCGGTCCGAACCGTTCCGGCATGTGTTACGCCAAGATGCAACGGATAATTAAACCGCTCACTTACTGCCCGATTGACCATAATAGTTGTCGAGCCGTCATGGCATTTGGCCGAGAGGACCATGTTGTCAAAGTTGTTATCCTCAAAAATCGCCACGTACTCAGATAGTTTATCCACCATCAATGTTACAAGGTCCTGTTTGGGCTGTTCAGTGGGTTTGTCATCGTTCGGTTTGTCGCCGCGAGGCTGGATACTGCCCTGGTTGACGCCTACGCGAATGGCGGTGCCATTGGCCTTACAGGCAGCGATTACTTCTTCCACCTGTTTTCGATCGTTGATATTGCCGGGGTTGAGCCTGATTTTGTGAATACCGGCGTCAATCGCTTCCATCGCCCGGCGGTAATGGAAATGCACGTCCGCAATGAGCGGCACCGAGACCTGACTCAGGATTTCCGGCAGGACGGCAGTGTCCTTTTTGGTCGGCACAGCCACCCGGACAAGCTCACAACCGGCCTGGGCCATCCGGTTAATCTGGTCAACGCACCGATCAATATCGTGTGTCGGCACATTCGTCATACTCTGTACAACAATCGGAGCGCTACCACCGATAGTAACATCCCCGATTTTCACCTCTCTCGTCGGGCGACGATCTGCCATAATTGTTTTACTATTCATCAAACTACCATAAGTTAAGTTTCGCACTTTTTATCACAAAAATTACATTCCGCCGATTATGGCAGAAATAATCAGGAAAAAGTACGAAAGTACACCATAAGTTCTTTAAGCCTTGTGGTCAAGGTGTGATTTTTTCCTTGCCGAAATGGGCGGTAAATTCTATGCTGTTTTCGATGTATCCTGACTACGAAAAAAAAGTGATATGGCGGTATGTAATTGTTACAGTAATGCTTCCGGTCGTCCTGGCGGAAACGGGCTGCCAGAGCTTGCTGCCGAGCATTGAACTGAAACCGATCACTGAAAACAAAGCCGTTCCCGATAATCAGCTATTCCAACTAAAGGTCGGTAAATTCAACACCAATTCAGACGAATATCGCCAATATAGCGTATTTGTGCGAGAATGTCTTATTAACGCCTTGCCGGAAAGGAAGTTACAGCTATTCTCACAGGCTGATAATGATGGTTCGGACGGCTTGTCATCGCAAAATCGGGTAATAAGCGGGAACGTGTCGCTGAGCAAGACAGCCGACCCGGCGGATAACAGTAAAGTCGCTGTTCAGGTCGAAATAACCTTCGTTCTGAGCGACAGTCGCTCCGGCAGAATTATTCAGTCTGTAACTTTATCACAAATAGCCGCTCGGAATTCGCAGGAAGGCATAAGGGCAATCTTGCACCGTTTTGTGGATTCTTATCTCGCTGAAATTTTTCCGGACAGTTTAGCTCTCTCAAGCCGTCTGATTAGGGGCTGGACGAAGTACGACAGGCAGGGCAGAAAATCGGCCGGACGAGGTGATTACGCCAATGCGCTGGCATGGTTCCGAAAGGCTATCGACGCCCGGCCGGACGACCACGCGGCCTTATATAACGCCGGGGTAATGTGTGAGGCATTGGCAGATTACAACCGTGCCGGTCAATACTATCGACGGGCAGGGGAACTGTCCGACAATACGGATTATAGAATTGCTTACGAACGAATCGAACGCAGAATAACAAATCAATGAACGAAAAATTTATATATCGCTTTTTAAAAGACTTCCCCACGCCCAAAGAAGGCTCGGTTTTAACGGTAGGCAACTTTGACGGTGTCCATCTGGGCCATCAGGATATTTTCGCTAAGGCACGGCAGTTGGCCCGCGAATATTCACTGCCGCTTATCGGAATGACATTCGATCCGGCGCCGGTTCGCCTGCTGTTTCCTGATCACGCTCCGAGCATTCTGACGCCACTGAATATCAGAATCAAATTACTCGCCGAGCAGGGACTGGATCAACTGCTGATAGTGAAAACCACACGGGAGTTTTTGGCGCTCGATCCGACCGAGTTTGCCGAGCGGGTTTTGGTCAACCGTATGGCCGTTAGGCATATTGTGGAAGGTCCGACATTCAATTTCGGTAGGCAGCGGGCAGGCACAATGGTCTCTCTCGAGGAATTGGCCGAGCGGTTCGGATTTCAGGTTCATCTGACGCCGGCTCGCACTATCAGTCTGGACGAAAAGGCACCTGTTACCCTCAGTAGTACACTTGTAAGAGAGTTGGTATCGAACAGCCGATTCAGCGAGGCGCGACAATGTATGGGCCGGGAATATGTTCTGGCCGGTCAGGTGGTTGCCGGTATGGGACACGGCCGGGAACTGGGATTTCCCACGGCTAATCTGGAATTGTACGACCACAATCAGCTTGTACCGCAGGACGGCGTCTTTGCCGGCTGGGTACAGGTGGGCAACAACCCTGAACATGCCTGGGAAGAAAAAAAACGTTACCCCGCAGCCGTCAGTATCGGCCGATGTGAGACCTTTGCCGACGGCCAATGGCAAATTGAGGCTTACCTGTTGGACTATGAACTTGATACGCCCGGCCTGCGTGATAAACATATAATCCTTTCACTTCTCGAAAGGGTTCGGCCACAACGGCGTTTTGATTCACCTGCCGAACTGGCCGGGGCAATTAAGATAGATTGTAAAAAGATTCGTGGCATTGTAAGTAAATTAAAATTGTAAAGTATAATTTGGCCCCATTAAAATCCCTACGCAGATAAGATAAGTTTTATTATGAAAAATTTTGAACAAGCAATATCGTTAATTGAATCGGCCAAACAGATACTCATCACCTGTCACGTTCGACCGGACGGAGACGGCATAGGTAGTATTGTCGCCCTGAAAAACATTATCGAAAAAGCGGCCCGGCAAAACCGACGCGACTGTGAGGTTCAATTATTGTTATTGAGCACAGCGTCTCAGGTATATCAATTCCTGTTTGCGGAACCGCCCCTGATACTGGAACAGGACATTACCCAACAACAGATAGACGCCGGGGAACTGGACAAGTTTGACCTTATCATCGTAGTTGATACGAGCACGACAAGGCAACTGAAGGGGATAGCCGACTATTTGAAAAAGAGGGAACAAAAAGCCGACGATAACTCGGTGCTGATAATCGATCATCATCTTTCCGGCGATATGAAGGGTAACTGCCGGCTGATAAATACAAAAGCCTGCGCAGCCGCCGAGATTGTTTATGACCTGTGCCAAGAGGCGAATTGGCCGCTGGACAAAGCATCCGCAACAGCGCTTTTGGCGGCAATCGGTACCGATACCGGCTGGTTTCGGTACGAAAACACTACTGCCCGAACCTTTGAGATTTCCGCGGCGTTGATTCAGGCCGGTGCGCGGGCCGACGGGCTTTATCAAAAACTTTATCAGAACTACCCGCCGGAACGACTGCGGCTGGTAACGCTGGCGCTTGAGACATTGGAACTGCACGCCGGGGGCCGACTGGCAACAATGCGGATTACAGCCGATATGCTCGCCCGAAGCGGCGCCAAACGAGCGCATATCGAAAATATTGTCAACGAACCCCAGCAGATCGGCTCGGTTATTGCAGTTCTGCTTTTTGTCGAACTGGACGACGGAGGCACACGCGTAAGCCTGCGGAGCAAGAGGTTGGTGGACGTCAATGAAGTAGCCTGTCAGTTCGGCGGCGGCGGCCACGCCCGCGCGGCAGGTATCACAATGGAACTGCCACTTGAGGAAGCAAGCCCAAAAATAATCGACGCCATGCTCACAGCACTCAAAGAGTAGATGGGTGGCATGCTTTCGTGTAGCTTATGCAAAGCATAAGCAAGCTAAAGCATGGCATTCCAACTTGGGTGGCACCTTTCTGTATTTCAGAGAGGTGTTCTTCAGCATGGAACCCAGCGAAATCATATTAACTAATTAAGGGGGGCGGTGGATACTGTTATGATTTTTACCGAACTAAAACAGTTTTGGCGGGTAGGGTGCAAAATCGCTGTTCTGGTCGGAGTGGCACTGTCATTTTTCACGGTTATGGAAGTGGTGCGGGCGTATCTGACCTTGCGCGAGTTGCATTGGCTCTTGGGGGCGGGCTTTTTGGTTGTCGTGGCCGGCTTACTGTTGTGGGGCCTGCACTATTTTCTCTCGGCTATGCGCTCGTATCCCAAAGTACTCAAGCCTGCGCCGCGGAGCAAGGTACGCAAATACGCCGGATACCTCGCCGGCTATCTCGATCGGCTTGCCGTTAATGACACCTGAATTTTAATCTGAAGTGCAACAAAACGGATTCAGTTGAACACCTCAGTTGGGGTCCGATAGTTAAGGCATTTTCTCGGCCTATTATTTAGTCGTTCGACAGCATTGTCAATTTCTTTTTGGCTAACGAGGTTGAA
>DAOVXR010000339.1 GCA_030636065.1 Sedimentisphaerales bacterium
GACTGGCTGATGACGCGGGCGTTGCCGATGGTGGACATAAAATTGGTGTCGCCTTCCCAGCGGGGGACAAGATGCAGATGTACATGATCGGGCAGGCCGGCGCCGGAACAGCGGCCGATATTGATACCGACGTTATAGCCCTGCGGATGACTAACCTGGTCCAGAACACTTTGGGCATCACGGCAAAGAAGCATCATTTCAAGCATTGTTCCTTCGTCGAGAGCGCTAAGGTCAGGAACATGATCTCGCGGCGCAATAAGCAGATGGCCGCCGGTGTAAGGAAACCGGTTAAATAAAACCAGACATCGATCAGTCCGCCAGAGAACGAGATTTTCCTTGTCCCGGTCAGGATTGTTCCAGTATTCACATAAGAAGCACTTTTTTGTCCAGGGGGTGTCCTTGGCCTTGTCCTCCTCCTCCTTACCTAACGATTTGAGGTATTCGATACGCCAGGGCGCCCAAAGATTGTTATTTAACATTGTCGCTTCGCTCCGGTGTGTTGGGTGAACGAGTAAAAGAGTGAACGAGTAAAAGAGTAAAAGGGTTAGCCTGTATAGTTACTTACTCAACTGCTCATAGGCGGCGATGGTGGTGTCTCTGATAAACTGTTCCATATCGCCGACGGCGGATTTTTTTAGAAGTTCGCTGCCAAGTTTTTGTTGATATTTCAGCCAGCGTTGCCGGCGAAGGATTTTTCTTATTTCCATTTGCGCTGCCGAAAAGGTGGTAACAGCAGCTTGTTTATACTCGATGAGTTTGGCGATGAATAAATGGTCGTCGGTTTTGATGATACCGGTAGTGTCGCCGGGGTTGATTTTTTTCAGTGCGTCAACGACCGGCTGATATTGTTCGCGGACAGAGTCAGGGTCGATAGGTCGCCAGATGCCGTCATGAGATTTGCGGAACCCGTGGGAATATTCCCCGACCACCCTGGCAAAGTCGATACCCTCCCGGATTTTGCGCAGGGCCTGACTGGCGGCCTGTTGGGCCTGCTGAGGTTGAGAAAAGGCCTTATTGTTTTTCTGGATGTCTATCAGTTGAAATTGGATGGTCGGCTTTGTGCAAAACTTTTCCTGGAGATGAGTGCGATAATACCGCAGCATTTGGCTGCGGGTAATGGTCAAAGTGGGATAGAAGTGCATTTCCTGATAGCCGGAGATGACTACTTCCCGTTTATGTCGTGCCAGTAGTTCCTCGATAGTAGTGCCTTCGGCCGCCAGTTCGTCGCGCATGCGGAGTTCACTGCCGTCATATTTACTGATGAGTTCATTTTTTTTGTCATCAAGTATTTTCTGAATGGCTTCTTCTGGAATATTCATTTTGTTCAGGCCGCGCTGGGCATACTGATAGAGCAAAATATTATATACCTCACCGGTAACCAGTTCGGAGACGAGCGGGAGGTTTTTTTGTACAAACCGCTGCAAATCCTTTTCGGGAGGCGTGTTTTCCAGCTTTTCGCGGAGCTTGGCGATGATCCAGGTGGAAGTTATGGCATCATCATTAACCGGCAGGACAAGACCTGTTTGCAAAATTGTGGGTTGTGAGTTACCGGTCGCGGGCGGCGCAGGCTGCAAGCGGTTTTGCACGGGAGGGACAGCGAAAGCAGGCTGAAACGAGACGATCATTACTATAATAAATGCCAGGCTTTTGGAATTCATCGAGTTCAATACCTTCTTTTATGTTATTCTCTCGTAAGATACGGTTGAAAAGCATACTTTTTTCCATACGACACCAATAGTCTTACCAAATTCACCCTGAACTATCAAGAAATTCATACTTGTAATCTTGGCGCAGATTCTGAATTGATGCTTTGGAATAAAATCGAGGATTTGCGAAAAAACTGTGCGTTCGTTGTTCATTGGCTGTAGTTCTCCTGACGGGTGATATTGACATATCCCCGCAGGATAACACCAATGTGAGTTCAACTCCCAAGCGTTACACATTTATATTACAAATGAGACCTTATAATTCATTAAGAGAAAAATCGTTTGGGCAGACACCCAGCAAGCTGGGCTTCCCACCGCAGTTCCGGCTCCAACTTCAATTACTACGTCACCCTCAAAGTTCTGACGGATTTTCGTATGCCGTTGGCACCAAATTGGGGCCGTTTCGGCCAGAGGGTCGGGGCAATTTGTCTGTCTGGGGCCCCGA
>DAOVXR010000217.1 GCA_030636065.1 Sedimentisphaerales bacterium
AAAACACGGCCAAGATGTCCGCGGCACACTTTATCTTATCTTTCGCAATATAAATAGTGGGCAGTGCCGGAACATGCCGGAGGCCATAAAGCGTTAAACTCCAAGGTTTTGTATGCAAAACCTTGATAAAATCACCAACTTTTTGGGATGAGAACCTCTTTTATTTAATTTCTCATTGTTTATTTTATATTTTATATTGAGTTCGACTGGGTGCCACCTTTCTGTATTTCCCAGAGGTGCCTTATTTAAAATCCACATTAATTATCTGTTCTTCATTGGGTGCAAGAGCTTCCACGCCTGTAAATATCTTTTCTTTTCCGGCATCCGGATCGCTGACTTTGATTGTGTATTTACCTTTCCGAAATACCTTGGGCCGGAATGACTTACCGTTTATACGAATGGTATAGACGATTTCTGAATCTGTTTCGTCGATTATCTGTACGACCGGATTTTTTGGTCTTTTAATCTTTAGTGTCGGCAGGTATGTCACCCCCGGGCGGCCGTAGTTATCGAGTTGGTCGATGGTTTTGGGCCAGCCTTCGTATTGAGAGCCGGTTTTTGGTTTGGTCGGATCGACAAATCGTGGCCAACATTCGATAGTAATGTTACGTTTTT
Source organism: Sedimentisphaerales bacterium (assembly GCA_030636065.1). Next base: position 616 of record DAOVXR010000217.1, read on the forward strand.
TCTTGTCGAACCGAATAATCCCGTAGCCTGGCATTTTGTCGTGCAGGGCGGCCGGTTCGTGCCCCATTTTTTTATCCGGGTTGGTTGCCGCCCAGACGGTTACGTGATTGCCGAGTCCGTCGAGACACTCACCCGTATAGTCGGGCATGCCTTCTATATGGTTTCTGATGGGCGTCTTGGGCCACCATGCCCGCGGGTAGAAATTGGCGATTGAGGGCACAGTGAACGACCAGCCGGCATCGTTCCACGTATCGATTCCGTGATGAGTGATAGTGGCCAGATGTTGGTCGCCGCCGATCATAAACGCGAAGCAGCGGCGGAATTCGTGCAGTGCTTTGTTACGGCCGGTTTGCGGCCAACCGTTACTGTCATAATCGGCTACGAGATATTGCAGTTTCCCGCCGTGATGGGTCGCCATTCCGGCGAATACTGTTTGCGAGAGAATTGCTTTCATATCGGTGCCCTGCCAGTCAGCGGCCCAGTTTTTGAGAAACTTTAATTGGCGATCTCCCAGAAGTTTTGCGCCCGGCACATCGGCGGTTTTCGGGTCGAAGTCCGGATCGACAATATGATCTGGTCTGCCGCTTTTAGTGGGGGGGCAAAGCCCGTTGCAACCCGATTTGAACTTACGGTCTTCTATGATGGCGAAGCTGATCCTGCCGTAGGTCATATCGGTGTAGTACACACCTATGCCCTGTTCGATTGGTGTGGGATCGTAAGGGTCGGGCAGATGGCTGGTTTGGGTCCTATCGACCATCTTGACGAACTCAGCGGGCAGGACATAGCCGCCCTTATTATCTGTGTCGGTTTTGCGGCCGCCTGCTCCCCATATATTGCCCTGATAGACATCGTGGTCGTCGGGGATAGTAACACAGGGTATGTCCCGGACAAGGTCGCGATAAGCCCAGCACCACAGGTACCATTTATACATATAATCCAGATACGATGATACATTGCCGCTACGGTCGGCGCCGGTAGGGCTGGCGCTTTCATAGACCTGGTCGCCGCTGAAGAACAGCACATCGGGTTTATGTTTGAGAACGTAACTGACTATTTCATTGTGCGGAAACCACAGATAGTCGTTCGTCCAGGTATATTTGCCGCGTTCGACGCCCGGATGACGCACGTTGTGATTACCGGTAAAGCCTGCCACGACTATGTTACGTTTTTTAATCGGGTCTCGCCTGACGGTACCGGCCCAGGTGTACTGACGGCTTTGACCTTTGGTTGGCTTCGTATTATAGACTACCCGATATTCGACATTTTTCTTCGAGTCCCAGTTTGGCACACGAAACGGAGCCGTCCAGCCGGGAGTGATAACGTTTGTTGTGGCCACGTCTTTCCATGATTTTAGTATCGCCCCTTGTTTGGTTTGCAGGGTGACTGTTTGGTTGTCTTTTTTGCCGAGCGGCATCATCTGGGCCGTCATTTTGAGTATGTTATTATCGAGGGTATATTGGGTACACAGAATCGGGCCGCAGAGTCGATCGTCATGTTCTTTAATCTTGCTGCCGGCAACATACCAGTTATTGAACCAGAAGCGTCCCGTTTTGCCCATTCCCGGATGGGACACGAGTGCAATACCGCCTGTCAGTCGGTCGGGGGCGATGTTATCCAGCGACACCCATCCCAATTGTCGGCCGCTGTCGGGCTCATGTGCTGACAGGGTTAATATGTATTTTCCACTAACGGGTTTGGCTATTAAGCGCAGTTCGATATTTTTTGACAGGGCTATAGATTCCTTTTTAATGATTAGGTTGGGCGGCGGATTTTTCGCTCTTTTTTTGCCTGTATCACCTTTGCTGAAGTCGCGGATGAACAGATTCCCACGCGCATCGATGCCGGCGAACAGTCCGCCTCCCGGTCCCGGACTGTGATGCACCAATGCTGCCGCTTTGTAGTCCACCTCCGGTGCCGCTCCGACCAGAAAACCAGCAGCCGCTCTCGGTGATACTTTTGCCGCGGTGGTGATCAGACCTGTGCGAACCCTCATTACGAAATCACCTTGTTTGTTTGACAGCGAGCGTGTCAACAGGTGTACTGTTCGCATGGGTTTGCCGGCCCGTGCTTCTACGCATTCCAGTCGGCCGCCGACCACCTGCCAATCCTGGAGTCGATTAGCCCAATATTCCGGCCCGACCCACACCCGATTCGGCACATTGCCCCACGACCCCTGAAACTCGATTGCCTGTGAAGAACCGGTCGCGAACAGCAATACCGCGACCACTGCCCACATTATCAAACTTTTTCTGATCACACTGTTCATCGTTTTGCTCCTGTGTTGGTCAGTTGAACTAAACATACTGGGTGGCACCTTTCTGTATTTCAGAGAGGTGTTCTTGTACAATACTTGGCATGGAACTCGTTCACGCCAGACAGTAAGTTCAGGCTACGCTGATATTTCATAATAATCAAGCAAAAAAGGTTTGTAACCGTTCACTCAAGTACCGCAGGCGTCTCGCCTGCAATCATTGTTTTTTTGTAACCGTCCATGCTGGGTGGCAGCCACCGCTTCGCCGCAGGCGAATAAGGTGGATGGTTTTTGCCCATTCGTTTCTTATCTTCTTTCTTTTTCTTAATCCGTGCAATCTGCGTAAACACGTCCCTGCGTAGGCAGGGATCTGTGGTTAAATATTCTCTGTATTTTTCTTACCTTTGTTTTCTTCGCTATCTTCTGTTTTTCTAACTACTAAAACATTTCCGGGTCCAGTCCCTTCAATCGAGCAGCGATTTGTTCTTTACTCTCCCCCATCTGTGTGAGCAGGGTTCCATAGTTGTTGACCGCAGTTTTCAGATGCGGGTGCGGATGACCGGTCTGGCGGGTGAACCGGAGCAAAATCACCAATTGCCGTTCCATCAACGGCTCGGCCTCTGTTAGCCGGTTCGTAGCCATAAGCAATTGCGCCAGATTGTTGAGGTCTCTGGCGACATCCGGATGATCGGCGTCTAAAGAGGCCTCATCAATGGTTAGGGCGCGACGCATCAACGGCTCTGCCTCTTCTATCCGGCTCGTAGCCATAAGCAATAGCGCCAGATTATTGAGGCGAATGGCAACGTTCGGATGGTCGGTGTCGAAGGAGGCTTCATCGATGGTTAGGGCGCGACGCATCAGCGGCTCGGCCTCTTCTAACCGGTTCGTATCCTGAAGCAATAGCGCCAGATTGTTGAGGCGGATGGCGACATTCGGATGGTCGTTGCCGAAGGAGGTTTCATCGATTGCCAGGGCGCGACGCATCAACGGCTCGGCCTCTTCTATCCGGTTCGTAGCCTGAAGCAATCTCGCCAGATTGTTGAGGTCTGTGGCGACATTCGGATGGTCGGCGCCGAAGGATGCTTCATCGATGGTTAGGGCGCGACGCATCAGCGGCTCGGCCTCTTCTATCCGATTCGTATCCTGAAG
>DAOVXR010000118.1 GCA_030636065.1 Sedimentisphaerales bacterium
AATGTAAGCATGTTGCCCTACCATGCCAGACATCTTCATCGTGTACGTCGTTGGGTAGATTTGAAATTGTTGGTGTTTTTTGCTCATCAGTACTTGGTACAAAAAGACTTACAAACAGTTGCTTAATTATGAAAAATCCTGAATTCAGAAGGGAGAAGAAAAGAATATTTTAGCCACGAATGAACGCGAATAGGCACGAATAAAGAAAAAAGAAGAAGAAGAAGAAGACAGAAAACAGAAAAGAATAAAGAGAAGAAAAATAGATTGAACAGAAGGTAGCGAAGGAAGCGAAGAAAAAAAAAGAAATATGTCAATTGAAACAATCAAATGGGTTGGCGACGTGAGCGGTCATGTCGAACTGATCGATCAGACTCTTTTGCCGAATGAGTTTCGGATGTTGGCGGTCGAAGACGTCGAGGCGATATGGCAGGCAATTAAGACCCTTCAGGTTCGCGGCGCACCGGCTATCGGGATCGCGGCTGCGTATGGCGCTGTTCTGGGTATGCGACGGATTGCCGATAACGCGACGCTGAACGAGGCAAAAGAAAAACTCAAAAAAACCTGTGATTATCTCGCTACCAGCAGGCCTACCGCTGTCAACCTCTTTTGGGCACTCGAAAGAATGCGGCGCGCGGCTGAAAACCATAATATACAATCCGTAGTTGAACTAAAACAGCGGTTGTTTTCTGAGGCGCAGGCTATCCGCGATGAGGACGCTGCTATGTGTCGCGCCATCGGTAAAAACGGCGCTGATTTTATTAAAGACGGCGACAATGTTCTGACGCACTGTAACGCCGGTGGCCTGGCGACGGCTGGTTACGGTACGGCTTTGGCGGTTATGTTCACTGCCCACGAACAGGGCAAACGATTTCAGGTTTATGCCGATGAAACACGCCCGCTGCTACAGGGCGCGCGGCTGACTACCTGGGAACTGATGCAGGCAGGGATCGACGTAACACTTATATGCGATAATATGGCTGGGCACATGATGAGCCTCGGAAAAATCGACATGGTCATCACCGGCGCCGACCGTATCGCTGCCAACGGGGACGCCGCCAATAAAATCGGCACTTATTCCCTTGCCGTTCTGGCGCGTGCACATAATATCCCATTTTATATCGCCGCACCGTCAAGCACATTCGATATGTCGATTGCCGATGGGACACAAATTCCCATCGAACAGCGAGCCGCCGAGGAAGTAACCGAGTCTTTCGGTCGGCGAATCGCCCCGGAAGATGTCAAAGTCTGTAACCCGGCCTTCGACGTTACGCCACATAAGTATATCACCGCCCTGATTACTGAACATGGTATTATCCCCAAACCGAATCGTGAAAACATAAGCCGACAACTGATATGAACGCTATTATCATTAGTATTGGTGACGAACTCATCCTTGGCCAGACGGTCGATACCAACGCCGCGTGGCTGAGCCGACAATTATCATCCCTGGGGATTACTGCCGGTGAACATATAACCGTGGGTGATGATATTAACGCAATCGTGGGGCAATTACGGCGGGCAGAGAGTATGCTAAACAATAACGCTGCCGATGTTGTGTTGGTTACCGGTGGGTTAGGGCCGACCGATGACGATCTGACACGCCATGCTTTGGCCGAGGTATTGGAAACCGAACTTAAATTGCATCAGCCCTCACTGAATCGTATCGAACAGTTTTTTGTCCGACTGAACAAACCTATGTCGCAAACCAATCGCGTCCAGGCAATGATCCCCTGTGGATGTGATGTCCTTGAAAACAATGTCGGCACGGCACCGGGTATAACCGCGCAAATCGGCAAAACGCCTGTTTTCTTCCTGCCCGGCGTTCCCGCCGAGATGAAGGTGATGTTTGACAAGTCAGTCAAAGATAAACTGCGACAAAAAGTCTCGGCAGGGGGTACGAAAAAGGTGTATGCTTATCGGACCTTGCATACTTATGGTGCCGGTGAATCGAGTATCGCCGAGATGTTGGGTGATATGATGAGTCGCGGTCGTAACCCGGTAGTCAATTGTACTGCCGCTCATAGTATTGTGAGTATCAGGATTATTTCGCGCGGCGCGGATGAGAAAACTGCTCGTGTGTTGATCGAACCGGTTGAGCGAGAATTGCGTAAGCGCTTGGGTACCTTTATTTTTGGTTCCGATGAGGACACGCTTGCCGGTGTTGTCGGCGGTCTGCTTCGTCGTAACGGCGTTACTGTTGCGGTGGCTGAAAGCTGTACAGGTGGTTTATTGGCTAAGGAACTGACTGATATATCCGGCTCCAGCAGCTATTTTATGGCTGGCTGGGTTACATACAGTAACGATGCCAAGGCACATTTTTTGCAGGTTAATCCTAAAACTTTGGAGCGGTATGGCGCGGTTAGTGAACAGGTTGCCTGCGAACTCGCTCGTAACGCTTGCAGAGAAGCGCAGACCGACTACGCCTTATCAATCACCGGCATTGCCGGTCCTACAGGAGGCATAGCCGGTCCTACGGGCAGCAAAGAGGAAAAACCTGTGGGGCTGGTCTATATTGGACTTGCGGATCGGGATGGGGTTGAGGTTGTCCGTAGTGTATTTCCGGGTAGTCGCGACTGTGTCCGCCGCCGAGCGGTATATTCGGCCTTAAATTTTCTTCGCCTGCGATTTTGAACTTGTAAAAAAAAGTTCCGAGCGTTTTTATTCAGAGTGTTTTTTCTTTTGGCTGAGCATTTGCTGGTATATCCGGACTAATTTCCTGTTCAACACTTTGATGTCGAATTTTTTTTCAACAAACTTCCGTCCCTTGCGTCCCATTTCTGGCCATGTTTCGGGATGTTCGATCAGGTAAGTGAGTTTTTCCGCCAAGGCGTCAACATTTTTTTCCTGGACCAGATATCCGGATTGGCCATCGAGGACGCTTTCAGGAAATGCGCCATGCCGGGTGGCCAGTACCGGCAGCCCACATGCCTGCGCTTCGATCAAAACAACGCCCTGGCCTTCCATATTACCGTTGGAGGCCGTCACGCTCGGATGCAGGAATATATGAGCGGCATTATAGAGAGCGTCCAATTTCTCTGTGCTGACCCATCCATGCAGGCGAATAACATTTTCCATTTGCAGTTGCTGTATCAGTACCTGAAGTTCTTCACGCAACGGCCCGTCCCCAGCGATTTGATAGCGGACATTCGGATATTTCTCCGCAACTTTAGCGACGGCCCTGATAGCATATTCCCTGCCCTTCATATCTACCAGTCGGCCTACGCTCAGGATGTTTATAGTTTTTTGTGGGTTGATTATTCTTTCTTTAAAGGTCAGTTTGTTCAGGTGAACGCCCATAGGCAATTTTACTATTTTTTCTGCCGGGCATTGCATATCCAGTAGTTTTTTCTGTGTGGCGTTGCTGTTATATGTAAATAAATCCCCTTTTAAGAACAGTTTCTGATAAATATTCCGGCCCTTTTCCCTGACATAAGTTGTAACATCATATCCGTGAAATGTTGTCAGATATTTAGCGGGCAATCCAATTTCCTTAAGACAAAGGCTCCGCAGGCCGTTGGGTCCGAAGTGCGCGTGTACGATGTCGAAACGTTTTCCAAGAAAAGGCCCCACAAATCCTAAAAAATTGAGCGCCGACATATCCAAATAACGCCTAAGAACCAGTAATGATTTCAACGAGCGAAATGGATGATGGAAAAACGAGCAGAACGCCAAACGCATCGACTGTAAAATACGTCCAGGTCGTGTGCCGCACCGTTTGGGAAGATAACTGGTTCGCTGTATCAGATGATATTTATTTACTGATTCCTGGATAACGTTTTCACAGGGATCACGTTCGGCGAAGATTTCCACTTCATGTCCCAGATCGATAAGACCGGTGATCTGGTCCAGAATAAAGGTTTCCGACAAACAGGGAAAAGCACTGACAATAAAGGCTATTTTCATAAACCTGCTCTCTGTTTTCTGTTCTTGAATTTTAATCTGAAGTGCAACATTTATAAGAGCTTAAACAATAATGTGTTACCGCCGAGAAAATTCGTTCGGGGCCCCAGAGGCCTGAATTTCCCCCCCCGCGCCCCCAAATTCCGGCCTCTGCCCAAACGATTTTCTCTCGGTTTTTGCGTAATTTCAATCATTTCGGTATTTGTTATTGTTGCACTTCAGATTAAAAGCTACTGTTCTTATATATTGAATAATTTCTGTGTACGTTTTATAATAAGGTATATAATCAAAGTCAAGGCGCATACCTACCCGATAGGGTGTTTTGACTTGTCAAATGAATATGCAATTCGTTAGAATAACGAGGTATTGTCTGCCCAAACGGTGACAAAAAAGGAGTTTCAGAGTATGGCAGCGAAAAAGCGGGTACTGATTATCGGTCTGGACGGCTTTACCTGGCGGTTGGGCCGTGACTTTATGTCCGAAGGCGTGATGGGCAATCTGGCGAATTTGGTGAATAAGGGCACTCATGGTATTTTATGGAGTGTTATGCCATTCGAGACGTCGCCGGCCTGGTCGTCGTTTCAAACGGGCTGCCTTCCCGGCAAGACAAGCATTTTCGCGTTTCATCGATACGACCGCAGTCTGAAAAAGCTCAGCCTGAACAGCTTTGCCGACAATGCGATGCCAAGCCTGTGGGAATTGATAGACAGAGCCGGCAGGCGAGTTATCAGCTTGAATATGCCGGTAAGCTCCCCGCCGCCGGAGGTCAACGGGATTATTATTCCCGGACTATTATGCCCGAAACTATCACGGGAAACCGTCCATCCGCCAGAGGCATATAATAAATATATCAAGCCGCAAAAAAATTATCTTATCGTGAACAATGACCTCAGAAATACGCTTCGCGAACTCACAGAACAATCTATTATGACCGAACGCGCACGTTTGGAAGTATCGCTCAACTTATTGAAAGATAACTCGTGGGATGTTTTCTGTGTTCAGATGCAAAGCAGCGATCTGATGCAACATCGGTCGTGGCGGGCGCTGGACCGTACCGTCAAGGGGCATCGTAAAGAGCTGCGTTCGGAAGCTCTGGCGTTCTATCGGTTTTGTGACGGTGCCATAGGCAGGCTTATAGAAGCCGCGGGGCAGGACGTTATGACATTGATTGTTTCAGATCATGGTTTTTGCGGCAGAAAAGGTACGATAAGCATTAATGTCTGGCTTAGACAGCGTGGCTATCTGAATCTGCGTGCCGAAAAAGAAACTCCCTGGGAAACAACCAAAAGACGAATTCCACCTCTGAAGGCATTGGCAAGGCTATACGGAAATATACGGCAAACTACTCGAAAACGCGGAAGTACACCGGTATTCGGTATGGTGGATTTGTCGAATATGAGAAAATCGATCGATTTTGAAAGAACCAGTGCCCTTTGCCTCGGTGGGATGGCAGGCATACTTTATATCAACGGCACACCGGCTCAGCGAACTGAACTGGCTCAAAAACTCAAGCGGGAATTGCTCGATAATTTCGGGCCGGGTACACAGCAACCTGTTATTAACCAGATACATTCGGGTGTGGAAATATACGGCCCGGCAGCGAATAATGACATTTTACCGGATATGGTACTGGAGTATGTGGAAGGATATGAGTCAAGAAGGTCTCCGCTTGGCGATACCGTTGTCAGTGATGACGCATTAGTGGGATTTCCGCGGGGAACACATGCTCGCGACGGTGTTTTTGCTATTCGTGGGCCGGGCATCAAAAGCGGTATGTCGTCAGACGCTGATATTGTTGATATATTCCCCACAGTATTGGCCTATTTGGGGATACCGGTCCCCCGCCATGTGGACGGTAAGGTATTGAACAAGGTTTTTGATGAGCCGCCGTCAGTACAATATGAGGATATAACTCGAAACGATTCACTGTTCACGGGATATACCGATGAAGAACAGTCCAGGGTAGAAGACCAGTTGTCGGGGCTTGGTTATCTTTGAGGTTCCTTTAAGAAGGTGTATAAAGAACTGTTCCTGGGCCTGCTGTTGATTCAGGCGTATAGTACCAGTTCGTTCACACCCTTGATTTATTTAGGGTTTGCTGAATAAATTCTAACTTACGTATTGACAGACAGATGCGTCGCTTTTATACTGTGTCAAGTGAACGGGATTATCACAAAATGAATCAAAACCCTTGCACTTGGAGACAC
>DAOVXR010000246.1 GCA_030636065.1 Sedimentisphaerales bacterium
AAAGAGGAATTCCTCAGCAATTGCTGCGGCGGCAAGGCCGGCCTCTCGCCTGATGCATGGAAACAGCCTGATACCGAGGTCTTTTTGTTCACAGCGGAAATTTTCGGCGAAAATGAATAATGGGTGGCATGCTTTACGCGTAGCTTATGCAAAGCATAAGCAAGCTTAAGCATGGCTTCCGGCTAATTGTATTCTTATAAAAGTTGAAAACTAATGGCTGTAATTATCGGCATTGACGAAGCGGGCTATGGGCCTATCATGGGTCCTTTGGTTGTTTCCGCCGCGACATTTGAGGTTCCCGATGAACTGCTCGATCAATCGCTCTGGGACATTCTTCGGCAGAGTGTTTGCAAACATCGTTCAGCCGGCGCCGGCCGTATCGTAATCAACGACAGTAAAAAACTTTACACTACCCGCGGCCGATATGATTGTCTTCAGCGCGGCGTTCTCGCCTCGCTTTATACGGCCTCTGCCGCAACCCAACTCCAAACCTTCGGCCGGTTATTGCAAGACCTCGACAGCAACTGCTCCGCTGAATTATCCGGATACCCTTGGTATGCTTCCGCTGAGGATTGGCCCCTGCGATATGACCATGATGACATCGTTACGGCTTCTGCCGCCTTCGCCAACGATATGAGCAACCATAACATTCGGCTGCTGTCGCTATGGAGCCGTCCCCTGTTCACCGGCGAATACAATCGACTTGTTGAGGCCGTGAATAATAAGGCGTCTGTTTTGTTTTCCCTGATTTGCGAGCTTATCCATCGCGGCATGAAACAATACAGCCGACAGAATTTACAGATAGTCATCGACAAGCAGTCCGGCCGCAGCCACTATCGACAACCTTTACAGAGAATGTTCCCTGACTTCAACTTGAAAATCCTTAAAGAAGTCAACACTCTCAGCAGTTACCTTCTCACCGGTCCGAATAACATATTTATGAAAATCCATTTTTTACAGAAGGGTGACCAACAGCAGCTTCCTATAGCTTTGGCTTCTATGGCCGGCAAATATCTTCGCGAGTTGTTTTTGGAAATTCTCAACGGCTACTTCCGAAAGCATTGCCCCGAAATCGCCCCCACCGCCGGTTATTACACCGACGGCCGTCGCTTTTTGAACGACCTTAAATCGTACAATCTCCCTTCTCACCTCACCCCTGATCACCTACTCGTCCGCCAACGATAGGCAGCGTTAGTAGTGTTACGGATAGGGGCAAGTAGGGCGGGCCATGCCCGCCATTTATCTGACGTGTGGCAGCCACCGAGTCTTCGAGGTGGATGGCTCAACAAATGGGTGCCACCTTTCTGTATTTCAGAGAGGTGCTCCCTGTGCTATGAAACAATAGGAAACTTTTTTCATCGCAATCAATATGACCAACAATTTAAACCAGATTATTTCGAGTACTTTACTGCCGCGAGTGCGAATGCCCGGGCAATATATCGGCGGTGAAGTTAATGAGACACGTAGCAAATATCAGCCGGGCGATATAGCCGTTGCGCTGGCGTTCCCGGACACCTATGCTATCGGTATGAGTCATCTTGGGTTGGCGATTTTGTATAAGGCACTGAATGACATGCCCGGTGTAATTGCGGAACGAGTGTTTTGTCCGTGGGTCGATGTGGCGGAGGTAATGCGAGATAAAGAGATACCGTTGTTCTCATGGGAGTCGCGGCGGCCGGTACGTCAATTTGATATACTGGGAATTTCTCTGCAGCACGAACTGTGTTACAGCAATGTGTTATACATATTGGATATGGCGGGGATTACCTTTCGGTCGATAAAACGGGAAAAAGATGAACCACTGGTGATTGGCGGAGGTCCGATGGCGGACTGTTGCGAACCGGTAGCGGATTTTTTCGACCTTATCATTTTGGGTGACGGCGAAGAGGCCCTGCCGGCGGTAGTCGATGAATACCGGAAACTACGAAGCAAAAACCTGGCACGCCATGATATGTTACTATCGCTGGCACAAAAATTTAACTATGTGTATGTGCCACGGTTTTACCGGTGCGAATATGACAATGAAGGCCGATTGAAATCCTGCCGACCAATCGAGCAAGGCGTACCGGAATGTGTTGAGCGGGCTGTTGTGGAAGACATGGACAACGCGGCGTTCCCAACAGCCCCGTTGGTACCTCATACGCAGACGACGCACGATCGGATCGCGATTGAGATTATGCGCGGCTGTCCGCAACGGTGCGCATTCTGCCATGCCGGACACACCAGGGGAAAAGTCCGTTGCCGAAGCGTTGAGAAGATCGCCGAGTTGGCCTGGCGGAGTTATCTTAATACGGGACACGATACCGTCTCGCTGCTGAGCCTTTCCACAAGTGATTATCCGCAATTGAGGGAACTGGTGGAGACGCTTTACAAACAGTTCGAGGGCTGTCATGTTGGCATTTCGCTGCCTTCGCTTCGGGTTGACAAGCAGTTGAAAGATGTGCCTCAGCAGGTAACCGGAACACGCCGGGAGGGATTGACACTTGCGATTGAGACGGCAAGCAGCCAAATCCGTAAGGCAATCGGCAAGAGCGTAACCGAGGCCGACCTTGAAGCGACGATGAGGGCTGCTTATGAGGCCGGCTGGCGAAAGGTGAAGTTATATTTTATGGTGGGTTTTCCCGGCGAGACGGAAGAGGATATTATGGGGATTCTTGAGTTGGCGGCGTGGATTTCCCGTTTGCGGCAAGAGACAGCCGGGGGCGTCGCTCAGGTGAACGCTGCGGTATCCTGGCTGGTGCCCAAGCCGCATACACCTTTTGGCTGGATAGCGCAACAAAAAATCGACTATTTCCGAACAGCGAAACAAAAACTGCTGGAAGAAAAAAAGAGCCTGCGCGGCGCATCAGTCAAACTTAAATTCCATCATCTGGAACGTTCGATTCTGGAGGGTGTCTTCGCCCGCGGTGATCGGCGACTGGGCCGTGTACTGGAAGAGGCTTATGCAACCGGGGCAAAATTCGACGCATGGGACGAATGCTTTGATTATAACCGCTATCTAAAAGCATTCGCAAAATGCGATCTCGACCCGGCGTTTTACGCACACAGGGAGCGTGGCGAAAACGAGGTACTACCGTGGGACCACCTCGGTGGAGCCAATCGGGGACAGCTTTACAAACGGCTGCAACGCATAACTGAAATGCTGGATATTGATTAAAGACAATAGGCGTTAAGAAGATTTTCGAGATGGTCGGTAAGGTAGCTCAGCCGAAGCCGCGCCGGGCCGGTTGCCAGGGCAGAGGCATAGCCGAGATTGCCGTCGATGGTCAGAACAGCGGTTTCGGCATCGGCACATTCGATAGTATCACGGCCGGCCTTTGTAGCCTCGATACGCATAACCCAGCCGATGGTAACAACGGCTAACAGGAGACTGCTGGCGCCCTCGACCATACTGTAGTTGTAGAAGTTTGGCCCGCAGTAATTCAGACCGGCGATACGACAGGTCAGGTAGCGGGTTAACATTTTTTCCACGTCCGTCGGCCAGACGCCGAAACTTTCTTCAAGGTCGCTCATATCAGCATCGGGCCA
>DAOVXR010000057.1 GCA_030636065.1 Sedimentisphaerales bacterium
AAATGGTTTTTTAGCGGTTCCTGAAATTACAATATATCTTCGATCGCTTTCATCGCCGCATCATAGTCCGGCTCACTCGTCAATTCAGGTACAATCTCGATATATCTGATTACATCATCTTTGTCCACAATAAATATTGCGCGGCTCAAAAGTCTTAACTCCTTTATAAGAACACCGAATTTATCTCCGAAATCAGCATCACGATAATCGGAAAGAGTTATTGCCTTATCGATCCCTGCCGCACCACACCATCTAACCTGAGCAAAAGGAAGGTCCATGCTTATGGTAAGTAGTACCACATCATTACCAAGACCGGCAATTTCCTCGTTAAACCTTCGTGTTTGAGTATCACATACCGGGGTGTCAAGTGAAGGCACACAGGAGATTATACGTACTTTACCACTACATGAAGAAAGTTTATAAGAAGAAAGATCGTTAGCGACAACTTCAAATTCAGGGGCTTTGTCCCCGACTTTAACCTCATTTCCGATAAGTGTTAAAGGGTTACCCTTGAACGTAATAATACCCGTTTTTTCCATAAGCTCATTTCCGCCTTTCTCTTTTCCGCATCCGAGAATCAGTAATTCAGGGCATCCAACTCAAAATATGCCTGCGGATGAGCGCATGCGGGACATTTAACAGGGGCTTCGATGCCTTCGTACACATAGCCGCAGTTTTTGCATACCCATCGAACGGGTTTATCCTTCTTAAAGACTTTGCCTTCTTCGATATTTTTGACCAGTGCAAGGTATCTGTCCCTGTGACGTGCTTCCGCGACAGCGATGCTCCTGAAAATAGCCGCGATCTCCTTGAAACCTTCCCCGTCGGCGACTTTCGCGAAACCAGGATACATTTCAGTAGTTTCGTAGTTCTCGCCCGCGGCGGAAGCTTTGAGATTCTCACTCGTTGTGCCGATAACGCCGGCCGGAAAAGCCGCGGTAATTTCCACTTCACCGCCCTGGAGCAATTTGAACAACCGCTTGGCATGTTCCTTTTCCTGGCCGGCGGTCTCTTCGAAGATCGCTGATACCTGGACGAAACCTTCTTTTCTCGCTTTGCTGGCGAAGTAGGTGTACCGGTTGCGTGCTTGTGACTCACCGGCAAACGCAGTCAAAATATTCTTTTCTGTCTTACTTCCTTTAAGTTCCATAATATACCTTTCTTTTCAACAGAATAATTTCAAATACACTCACTTTTGGCTTTGGCGTCAAATTTGCGACCCCGGTTTTACTTGTAGCAGACTAATCGAAAAAACCTGGTCTCGCAAACAAATTCATGCCCTGTATTTTTATACGCATCGCATATGAAAATCCACGAATCAGTGAACAGTTACAAATCTTCGAATAACGGTGAAGATAGATACCTCTCGCCGAAACTGGGAATTATCACGACAATCATTTTGCCTGCGTTTCCCGGCCGCTGCGCCACGGAATCAGCCGCCGAAATCGCCGCTCCGGAGGAGATACCCACAAATAAGCCTTCTTCCCGTGCCGCTCGACGCGCCCATTCCATAGCGTCTTCCTGATCGACCTTGACTATCTCGTCAATTAACTCCATGTTCAAAACTTTTGGCACAAAACCGGCTCCAATTCCCTGAATCTTATGCGACCCAGGATTCAGTTTCTGGCCCGCCCGTAATTGGGAAAGCACCGGGCTTTGAGCCGGTTCGACCGCGATGGCCTGAAAAGTATCTTTGCGTTGCTTGATGACCTCGGCAACACCCGTTATTGTCCCACCGGTTCCTACTCCGGCAATTAGTATATCAACTTGGCCGTTAGTATCTCGCCAGATTTCTTCAGCGGTTGTTTGGCGGTGAATCGCCGGATTAGCCGGGTTGTCAAATTGATTCGGCATAAAACTGTCAGGCGTATCTTTCACAAGCTGCTCGGCCTTTTTTATCGCCCCGGTCATACCCTCATTTGCCGGGGTCAATACAAGTTCCGCTCCCATAGCGAGCAGAATCCTGCGTCGCTCCAGACTCATTGAATCCGGCATTGTCAGCACACATTTGTATCCTCGTTCAGCACAGACAAAAGCCAGCGCGATACCCGTATTGCCGCTGGTCGGTTCGATAATGGTTGTCTCTGGTGTGATCTTACCTTCGCGTTCACCGGCCTCGATCATAGCCAGACCAATCCTGTCCTTAACCGAAGCCATTGGATTGAAGCTCTCGATCTTGGCCAGAATAGTTGCTTCGGAACGGATCAATTTGCCAATGCGTACAAGTGGCGTATTGCCAATTGTTCCGGTAAGATTATTATAGATAGCACCCATAATGGCAATCCTCAGAATTTTATGTCCTTTTTGACTTTTTCACTCGCTTGCGCAATACTTGCAGTTTGGGAGTTTCCTGTTTGATAAGACTGTGTAGCGCAACCGATTCGGTGATATATACATTACCGCCGATGGTCGCTCCTTTACCGATAATCGTTTCGCCGCCAAGGATTGTTGCGTTCGGATATATCGTAACATTGTCCTCGATAGTCGGATGCCGTTTATACCCTTTGATAACCCGTCCTCGCTCATCCCTGGGAAAGCTCTTTGCCCCAAGCGTTACGCCCTGATATATTTTCACATTGTCTCCTATCCTGGTCGTTTCGCCGATGACTACACCGGTTGCGTGATCGATAAAGAACCGTTTACCGATTTTTGCGCCGGGATGGATATCGGTACCGGTGATACTGTGGGCATATTCGGTCATAATTCGTGGTATCAGTGTAACACCAAACTCCAGCAGTTCATGGGCAATGCGATAGACTGTTACCGCATAAAAACCGGGATAGCAGTAAATTATCTCATCGAGGCTTTTAGCAGCCGGGTCGCCGTCGTAGAATGCCTGGACGTCCAGCGCAAGTGCTGCGCGAATTTGTGGTATTTTCGCCAGGAAATCATTGGCAAACTTTTCAGCCTTTTTCCGGGATTGACAGATTGCTTCGTTGTCCGTACATTTGCATATACAACTATATATCTGCTCAGTCAGGTCTTTGCCTGTATGCACCAGCAGATTGCCCACATGAAACTGTATATTCCGGTGTGTTAGTTCTTTGTGCCCGAAGTAGCCGGGGAAAAGTAATTGTCGAACTCGCTCGAGTATTTCGACAATCATCGCCCGTGACGGCAGACAGGCTTCGCCAATTCGCTGAGTACGTTTTTCCCGCCGGTAACTTGCCAGAATATCTTCCGTCAGTCGGGGCAGGTTTTTGTCGAGTGTTTTGTTCATTAAATCACCCTTCCTTTTCCATTAAATACATCGCGACCTCAGCCCTCAGGTTAGGCCGAAAGTTAATTGTTTTGCCATGAGAGACAAAACCACTCTCAACACATCGCCAGCCTTCTCTGCGACAAAGAGCCAGCCAGTCAGTAGTTGTGAAGAAGTGCCTGTTCGGCGAATCGTACCAACTGTATGGAAGGCTGGGGGTGCGTGGCGCTCTGCCGTATAGCATAAGTTGACAGCGTGCGCTCCAGTAGCCGAAATTCGGAAAGACTACCACAACCTGTTTTCCAACGCGAAACGCTTCTTTGATAACCTGAAGCGGATTTCTCATCTCCTGAATCGTCAGCGACATAATCACAAGATCAAAAGCCCCGTCGTCGTAATGGTCAAGCCCTTCTTCGACATTGCCGTGATGTACCGACAGCCCCCGCTGAACGGCATGCATCACGCACTCTTCGGATATTTCTATGCCGGTACCGTGTACGCCGCGCTGTTCCACAAGGCTGGCCAATAATTCGCCATCGCCACAACCGATATCAAGTACACGCCCCTGTTTGACGGTTCGCTCGACAATCCATTGATAAATCAGTTTTTTATTTATATTTTGGTTGGGCATTTCTGTGCTCGCTCCAGAAAAGATCGAATCAAAGGCGCTTGTTCTTCATAATCCAGCAGGAAGGCGTCGTGTCCGTGATCGCTGCTGACCTCGTAGTATGTCGCGTCGCCGCCTGATCGGCGAATAGCTTTTGCCACGTCCTTCAACTGATGAGGCGGATAAAGCCAATCGGACGAAAACGCGATCAGCAGCGCAATCGCCGAGCAACCTCTGAACGCCTCGGTCAGCGAATCGAAACCGTCCGACAAATCGAAATAGTCCGCCGCTTTGGTCAAATACAATAACGAATTGGCGTCGAAGCGTCCCACAAAGCTTTGTCCCTGATGCTGCAAATAGGTCTCGACCTCGAACTCCTTGGAAAAATCATAGCCATAGCGTTCCCGCTGCCTGAGTCGCCGTCCGAACTTTCGCTCCATACCCGGTTCCGACAAATACGTAATGTGACCGGTCATCCGCGCCACCGCCAGACCAAGCCGAGGCCCTTCGTTACCATAATAGTCGCCGTTATTCCATTGCGGATCAGCCATGATTGCCTGTCGTGATAATTCATTGAAGGCAATCTGCTGAGCAGAGTGGCGATGCGTTGTGGCAATAGGAATTACCGATAGTAGCCGCTGTGGGTACGATACCGCCCATTGAAGCGCCGTCATACCACCCATCGACCCGCCTGTTACTGATAACACCTTGTCTATCTCGAAGTAATCCAACAACCGGGCCTGCAAATTAACCATGTCCCGAATCGTTATCACCGGGAATCGCAAGCCATAAGGCTTGTTGGTTTTCGGCTCAATCGAGGAAGGTCCCGTTGTGCCATAGCAGCCGCCCAGAACATTGGAACAAATAACAAAGTATCGATCCGTATCGAACGCCTTGCCCGGACCGATCATTACATCCCACCAGCCGGGTTTTTTCGCATCGGCCGAGAAGCCTGCGGCATGCGCACCACCGGAAAGCGCATGGCAGACGATAATCGCGTTATCTTTGTCCTTGTTCAACTTGCCGTAGGTTTCATAAGCTACTGTCAGGGGACCTATCGTAACGCCGCTGTCAAGCGCCAAACCTTCCTCGCACAACTGCGCATATTGGGTCTCTGCCGAAGGCAGCCCGGTAAATTCTTTTTGTTGATTATTCAAACCTGATTACCTCTGCGAAGCTATGATCGCCTGATCGAGATCGGCGATTATGTCGGTGACATCCTCAATTCCGATTGAAAGACGGATAAAATCTTCCGTTACGCCTGCAACAGCCTGTTCCTCTGGCGTCAACTGCTGATGAGTTGTCGAAGCCGGATGAATTATCAGGCTTTTTGCGTCGCCGATATTGGCCAGATGGCTGAATAATTTTACCGACTCGATCAACTTAACACCGGCGTCTCTGCCTCCTTTAATGCCAAACCCCATGATAGCACCTGCGCCGTTGGGAAGATACTTTTTAGCATTTGCGTAGTCTAAATGACTTGGCAGGCCGGGATAATTCACCCATGATACTGCCGGGTTCTTTTCTAACCATTGTGCTACTGCCAAAGCATTTTCGCAGTGGCGTGGCATACGCAGATGAAGCGTCTCAAATCCCTGCAAAAACAGAAAGGCGTTAAACGGCGACAGGCACGCTCCCATATCGCGTAACAACTGCAGACGCGCCTTCATTATATAAGCCGCCCCGCGGATCAGAGCTTCATCGTGCAGACCGAACGCATCCCAAAATACCAGACCGTGATACGATGGATCAGGCTTGGTTATCTCCGGGAAATTTCCTTTCGACCAGTCGAATCTGCCGGAATCCACTATCGCCCCGCCGATACTTGTACCGTGACCGCCGATAAACTTCGTCAGTGAATACACTGCAATGTCAGCGCCATACTCGAAAGGATTGAATATCATTGGCGAAACGGTATTGTCAACGATTAACGGAAGGTTGTGCTTGTGAGCTGTTTCAGCTATCGCCTCGAAATCGCTGATGTTATTTTTGGGATTGCCTATCGATTCGACATATAACAGCCGGGTATTCTCATCGATTGCTCTGGCATAATTTTCAGCCTCGGACGCATCGACAAAGTGCGTTTCTATGCCGAGCTTTGGCAACGTATAGTGAAAGGCGTTATATGTGCCGCCATAGAGCGAATCGCTGGACACTATGTTTTGGCCGACACTTGTAATATTCAGGATTGCCATTGTGATTGCCGCCGAGCCTGAAGCAAACGCCAATGCCCCTACGCCGTCGTGCAATGCCACCAACCGTTTTTCCAACACATCGGTCGTCGGATTCATTATCCGAGTGTAGATATTGCCGAACTCTTTCAGACCAAACAGATTGGCCGCATGTTCAGCCGAGTCAAAAACATACGATGTGGTCTGATAGATCGGCACCGCCCGTGCATTGGTAGCCGGGTCCACTTCCTGCCCGGCATGCAAAGCTCTCGTACCGAAACCGTAATTGCTGTCTTTTTTCATTATTCGTATCCCCGTCAGTTGACACTTAGGACGTCCCTATATACTGATGTTCGACAAGAATTTTAACGCCTATACAAATCAAAATAATTCCGCCGGCCATTTCTATCTTGTTTTCAAAAATGTGGCCAAACATCTTCCCGATGTAAGTTCCCATATATGA
Organism: Sedimentisphaerales bacterium; assembly: GCA_030636065.1. The sequence goes on from DAOVXR010000057.1 coordinate 6,441, forward strand.
AAGCACAAAAGTAACAATACCTATAATGAGAACGCTTATTATAATGTAATCTGTCAGCAACGAAAGAGTTATTCCGATTGCCAGCGCATCTATGCTTGTCGCCAGCGACAAAGTCAGCAACACAAGCATATTCGTTGGATTCAACTGTTTCTTCGTTTCTTTGATTATGAACGACTCGTAAATCATTTTGCCGCCAATTGCTGTAAGCAGACCAAACGCTACCCAGTGATCATAAGCCTGTATTGCGCCACGGAAACTAAGCCCGCAAAGCCACCCCAGAATGGGCATTAAAGCCTGAAATCCACCGAAAAACAATGCCATCCTGAGGGTATGCCGTATTTGCAACTGCTTATACCCTGCCCCAACCGCCACAGACACCGAAAACGCGTCTATCGCCAACCCCAAAGCAATTATAATAATAGTAAGTATATTGTTCACGATTGTTTTTTTCTGTAATTATCGCGTAGCACCGTTAAATAGGACAAAGCTAACACCGCCAGCAACGCAATTGCCCATATATGATACCACCAACTGTTCTCCGAATGTGCGTGACTACTGCTGTCAAACATTGGTAAAGACTCTTCCAGCATCGGAATCATCCAGTTTAGCAGTAGTCCGCAGCCAAACCCACTTACCGCAATAGTTACAATATACAGTATCGCTGTTTGTCTGCCGAGCACTTTCCAGATCGTGGTAAATGTAGCCGCGTTGGTCGCCGGCCCGGCAATCAGAAACGCCAGGGCCGCACCGGGGGAGGCGCCCATGTGCATAAAACCAGCCGCGATTGGCACCGACGCGGTTGCGCACACATAAACCGGCACTCCCGCCGCCATCAACACTATAATCGAGAGCACCCCGCCACCGATATACGCTGACAAATGGTCTTGTGGCACTAACGCCGCCATCACTCCTGCGAGGACGCCCCCTACCAACAGTGCCAAACCGATGTCTCGCGGCAGTGTCAGAAACCCATAGCGAAAAACACGCAGCAGAACACCCTGCCGGTGCTTGCCTGCGCAACATGCCGCTTTATTGTGTGCGGCCATATCGGATACAACCGTGGCATTTGTCTCGTTTGGTTCGCCGAAGAGTATCACAATACCGCCGCCGATTATGCCGGTCAGCAGCGCGGCAACAGGCCTGAAAATCGCGAAGACCGGCCCAAGTAACGCATAAGTTACCGCTATGCTGTCAACGCCGGTCTGGGGCGTGGACAGTAGAAAAGCTGTTGTGGCCGCCCGGCTTGCGCCATGCCGGCGCATAGAGGCCGAGACCGGGATCACTCCACAGGAACAAAGCGGCAGCGGCACGCCAAACAGAGACGCCTTCAGCACCGGCCCCATCCCGCGCCCACCCAGGTGCCGCTCGACCCACTCCGGTGAGACGTACACCGACAATACACCAGCCACCAGAAAACCAAACAACAGATAGGGTGCCATCTGTCCCAGTACCTGCCAGCTTTCTGTAATTATGTTTGTTATGACATCGTACATTTTTATTCGAACTCGATTAAGGCCTTGATTTCGTTTTGTCCTTTTTTCCCAAAGGCTTTCTGCCAATCGTCAAGAGAATATCGCCCGGTGATAATGCCCGCGGCTGTTTCAGGAAATTTCTCTCTGAACGTACGCAGATACCGCAGAGCCATCTCAAAATCTTCCCGTGAGGCGTTCACTGTCCCTGTAACGGTCTGATTATACCTTACAAGGTTTGCCATGAATGTGTTACCGTCAAAACATATCTCTTGTGGCCCTCGCGGCACACCTGTAAGTATCAGAATACCATTACGGCTCAGCATCTCAGGCAGACGAAATGTTATATCCGCCAGGCCGGCTGCCTCGAATATCAGTAAAAAACCACCCTGTTCTTGCGCGAATCGCTTGTCCTCATCCGTGGCAATATTAAGGTATTTCGCACCAAAGGACTCGACAAAAGCACGCTGGAAATCACCTTTTTC
>DAOVXR010000099.1 GCA_030636065.1 Sedimentisphaerales bacterium
ACTGCCAGACCTCCAGCGGCACCATATAGCCCGCGTCAAGTCGATACCCGTCGATTCCTCGCTGGCACCAGACGAGGAATACATTCGCCATATATTCCCACAGCCCCTTGTGCCGATAGTCCAACTCCACCAGATCGCCCCAGGTTACCCCCCACGCGCTGGGCGAGATTATCTGTCTGTCATGGCCGACCTTTATCCACTCACGGTGCCTGAATAGAATACTGCTGGCCCAGCCGGTATGGTTAATCACCATATCCAGAAACACCTTTGCTCCCAGACCGTGGATTGTGGAGGTCAAATCGACAAACTGGTCTTCGATGGTCTTGAACTGGCTGAACGTCCCATAAGTGTGATCGATCCCGAAACAATCTGTCGTCGCGTAAGGACTGCCGTACATGCCCATACGGCCGTAACCGGTCGGGACCGGATTTATCGGCAGCAGGTGAATTATTTTCATCCCCAGTTCTTCGATAATAAATGGCAATGCCTCCGTGAACTGCGCGAAATTACCGCCCGGCGGCATTACGTATGCTCCCCGCTGCTCTAATTCCTGAATTTTTGCCTCTAACTGTTCGTCCCGCAGACTACTGTGGTCTTTATCCTGGCCAAACTGACGGATAAAGGCGCAATAAATGGAGTTGTTACGTGCGTATTCCAAAGGAGTTACGGAAATACCCACATTTTCGCCGTCGGCCCATTTGACCCAGGGTTGACGACGGCGGATGGATTCAACCCGTACCTTAAACTCAAAATACCCCACCTCGCTGAGCAGAACATCGACAAAATATTCGTCCCCGGCATGGTTATATTGGGCTGGAATGTCGTAAAAATCGGTCGAGTAACTCTGTCCCTTTTCTACGTGATCGATGATCTGCCGCCTGATACGATGGGACTGGTTCAGGTTCGTCCGGATAACCACGCGGAATGGGGTGCCACCCTGGCGCTGACGCTGTCGAACCTGTACACGGATACGTAACACCGAGTATTGCAATAAGTTACGGCAAGAATCCGGCTCGCACCGGATCGAAATAATGTTATCGGCGGCAACAGACATAATCCCTCATTCCAAAAATGGCAACAAAACTACTATAGAACTTTACCTATATTGACGACAATTGGCAGTATGGGAAAAAGTTTTCCCGAACTGACAACTGTATAATAAATCCAGAAACACGTTGTCGCAAAACAACATTATTATAACTGCTTACAGCATGGCAAGTTACGCAAATAGCCCTTTTTGGGCGTTGTTTTTCGGCAACAAACCAGCCCTGTTTAAGAGTCGGCCATGATGTTTTTAATCGGGAAAAAACCCATAACGTCTTTATAAAAAAGATGTTACCACAAAATAAAAAAAAATTCGCCTATTGTGTGGTTTTGGCTCACAATTTGCATTTTAACCTATTGACCTGACGCGGGATAGAGCATACAGGCTATACGCTGTGTAAGAGCAGTATAGGGCGAGAGAGAAAAAGAATGTCCAAATCGGAAAAAAAATCTTTTTTCTCGCTAAAATTGCATAGAAAAAGTGTTGACAAGCTTGAAATTTGTGGTATTATAGACCATTGTCAATGAGAGTGTTTATTCAGGCACACACGCTTTTTGTATAGTTCTTAGATTGTGTTCTTCGTTGAGGAGAACGGGCAAGCGAGGAAGTGGTTAAGTTAGGAAGTGAGAAAGGAGAGGTGCACCGGCAAGTATAGTAGTATCTGTTTCTTTGTCAGCGTTTATATTTGCATAAGCTCTGTTGCTTTTTGGGTTTGAGGCGAACTTGTTCAACATAGCGGGCGGATATAAGTGCTAAAATTGGTAAAGTTGAACTATCTGTTCAATTGGAGAATGTGATGAAAAATGTTATTATTATGTTAGCGGTCATAGCGATGGCCGCGCCCCTGTATGCTGCTGACCCGTGCGACGTTGTCTTTGACGCCGACGGATCAACCGGAAGCCTGGTTCTCAGCTACACGACCAATAATGGCGCATTGCCGCGCGGTTTCGGTCTGAGATACACGGTGCTCAATGGTGACACGGTGGATATTGATCCGTGTGCTGTTACTGTTCCTGGCATTGATCCATGTGATGCTATTTTTATCGACTATGCCTTTATGGATCCGGATCCATGCACCATCGAAATGGGGGACGGACACCCGTTGGCTGATCCGTGTGAACCTGGCGTACTTGCCCCCACCACAGGCGTTGACGTGTTCTCTGTCTGTATTGGAGTGCTGGATCATACCGGAAATAAGGGTGCCGGCCCCGCAACCGCGGACCCGCTCGTGGTCATTCCGTTGACCAGTACAGCCGGTTCGGTAACAATCCGAATCAGTGAAGACGTTACCGAAGGGGCCTTCAAAAAAGGCCGCGGCGGTGTTGTAGGCAGTGCGCTGACTACTAACCTGCCTATCACGGTTACTGTTTCGTTCGATTGCTACATCATCGGCCAGCCTCGTTACTATGACGAGAACATGGTCGCAGGCCCGGCCATCACGCAGGCTAATTACGATGCGTGGGTAGCTTGCGGCAAATCTCTTTGCTGGTGCTGTCCCCATCATGGATATGGAGACGTCAACGGTGACGGTTGGATCAACGCCAACGATGTTTCGTTGGTTAATAATGCCTTCACGGCAGGAATATTACCTCCGTTACCGGCTGCATATGTTAGATGTGATGTCAACCATGATGGATGGATCAACGCCAACGATGTATCGACCGTTAATAACAAATTTACGGCCGGTGTGGGCCAATTGCCCAATGCGTGTCCGGACTGCCCGTGATGTGTAGGTTGGGTAATCTGTAAGCACGACAGTGTTAGAGAATGAAAATTTTGTACTCTTATGCTACTATGATACCAGATAGGGAAAGCTCCTTTGTCGTACAGGGGAGGATAATTTCCAAAGGCAGTAGCAGGAAAATGAAGGAGAATATTGTTATGAAAAAGTTGTTAGTGTTACTTTTAGTTTTGGGAATGGGCAGTTTCGCTCAGGCTGCGCCTATGATGTCATTTGACCTCGTTCCGACTGATGGACAATCGGGTCACGGTTTTAGCCCCGATGATCCGTTGCATCCATCGGAATGGGTCGAACTCGATGTTGTCTACAACGGAACCATGCCTCTCTATTCCGCTGGCATGCTGTACTTGACGATCACTGGTGACGGTGAATGGTGTGGTCCCGATGCTGATACTTATCTACCGGTGCCGGGTGTACCCATTGAGCAGGCATGGACCGTGCATACTAATTTTACTGCTGAAGCCATGTTCGCGGGAGTTAATTCAATGACCAAGGTGGACAGCAGGAATATTGAAATCGGTGGTGCTACTTATCCGCACACTATGTTTGCAATTCTACCCGGCGAGATCATCTTTGACCACCTGAACATCCACTGTACCGGTATCGAGGATGTTGTTGTGACCTTGGCACCCACTACATCGACAGCCAATCCGATCGGCACACCCCAATATTGGGATGGTGATTACCAGGTTGAGGATCTTGAGGCTATGGGTAGCTCGATCACGATTTACCAGATTCCCGAACCGATGACCATGTCATTACTGGCCCTTGGCGGTCTTGGTCTTCTACGTCGTCGTCGCGCATAGTTCGGACAACGACAGGAATCGTACCATAATTGGTATGAAACCAAAAACTAAGCGGAGCGAGTTTTTCAACTCGCTCCGCTTTTTTATTATCCACCGCCGACTGACACAGATTATAGAATGTGTTAGAAGTAATATATTGGACGCTGACGATGTAGAAATAAAAGATATTTAGACGCTGATTTCGCAGATTACGCAGAAATAAAAGGTATGTACAAACATTCAGAACTTACAGGCAAGATTATAAAATGCGCACAGAATGTTCATAGTACGTTAGGCTTTGGGTTTCTTGAAAAGGTGTATCATAATGCCCTGATATTGGAATTAAACAAATTCGGATTCGACATTGAATCCGAGAAGCCGATTTCTGTATATTATCAGGGGCAGATCGTCGGAGAATATTTTGCGGATATTGTTGTGGCAAAGAAGGTGATATTGGAGATCAAAGCCGTGCGGGCTGTCAGTCCCGCCCATGAAGTTCAATTGGTCAATTATCTGAAAGCTACTGATATTGATGTAGGATTACTGCTGAACTTTGGGAAATCGTTAGAGGTCAGACGCAAAATATTTGAGACAGCGAGGCAACTTTAATTTTTGACGCAGATAGAAATAGAAGATATTCAGACGCTGATGGCGCAGATTACGCTGAAATAAAAGATTGGGCATCTGCGGAATCAGCGAAATCCGCGTCAAAAAATATTAAATTATCGTCAGATTTATTTGGGGTCGTGATTGACAATGATGAAAGACAAGAAATTCGATTGCGTAAAAATGAAATGGGATATTCAACAAAAAATAGCAAAAGAGTTTTCAGACGTGCCGGATGAACAGGCGCATAAAATGCAAATGCAAAACGTCATGCAAAACTCCATTTTGGGGCCATTCTGCGAGAAAGTTCGTTTGCAGAAATCCAAAACCAGAAATTAGCGACAGAGGACACAGATTATAGAATGTGTTAAGAATATAATCAGCCACCGAGGGCACCGAGAACACAGAGAAAATTAAGATTCAACGGTCAACCAAAAAAGCACAAAATTCTCTTTCTCTGAGACCTCTGTGATCTCCCCGCCTCCGCGGGGGCAAGCCTGTGGCAAAATTATTGAATCAGTGTAACCAGTGAAATCCGCGTCAAAAAATATTAACATAAGTCCTTATTTTTCATTTCGGAAAATTGATGTAAGTCCTTATTTTGCGTAAAAAACCGAATTTCAACTTTTGTCAATTAATGCCCGAATTTTGCTCAAAAACCATTACTTTGGTTAAAAAATCAGGGTCAGCGAAAAAACAGCTATAAAAAATTAACGGTTTTCAGCAGTTTCGGCCGTAATATAGCGAAATATCAACCGTTTTTGAGCATAATCAAAATCCGCAAAAAAATGTTAAGATAGGTAAAGACAGAAGCCGGGAAATTGGTAAAAGTGAGTCACATATTTCGTGGATTGTACACTTCGTCAATCCGCCACAGGCGGACTGCCTATGGTACGAGACGGAAGAATAAATCGAACAGGTTTTACCTGGGGTTGTGATTGGCAATGATGAAAAACAAGAAATTTGACTGCGTAAAAATGAAATGGGATATTCAACAAAAAAGACGCCAGCGTCAAAAGTACTTTGCCCCCTCGATTTTGGAGCGTAGGCATTGTTTTTGCGGCGTTTTTCGGGCTTTTGGCGGTTGCATCAAAAAATAGCAAAAAAACACCTCCCCGAAATACAGAAAGGTGCCACCCTACCGCCGACTGTATCATAATGCCCCCGTTAGCCCATTAATGCTTGCAAAGCGACCCAAGTGGTAATTTTACGATGTGTACTAACGGGAAAATACAATCCGAGTACTATACTCTACATGGTTAAAGTGCTATACTAACCTTTTCTTGTTTCCTCTGTGCTTGAGTACCGCTTTTCATAAATGTCTTTCGGCCTGAGTACCTTGAAAAACGTCGCTGTAAATATTCGTAAGTCCTGCCACAGGCTCTGGTTATCGACATACCGTACATCCAGATCGAGTTTGTCTTCAATAGTCAGGTTACCTCGGCCACTGATCTGAGCCAGGCCCGTCAGGCCAGGGGTGACCAGCAAACGGCGTTTCTGCCGCTTGTTCCACTGCCGAGCCTGGTCCATATAAAGAGGCCTTGGCCCTACCAGCGACATATTTCCTCCAAGTACATTGAAAAACTGCGGCAACTCGTCTAATGAATATTTTCGTAACCAATTGCCAATACGAGTCATACGATCATCAGTGCCTGCTTTTGGAGACGGGCCGAAGGGATCGACGCCAGTACGCATTGTGCGAAATTTGCAAATTATGAACGGCTGCATGTTCCGGCCGACACGTTCCTGGCGAAAAAAAACAGGAGAACCACTCGCCAGACGGACCATTATTGCGATAAGTCCCATAACTATAAGAAGTAAAGGACTTATGGCCAAGACAAACAGGATGTCAAAAGTCCTTTTAATAAATGCGGTTAGCTTGCTCATATTTGTATTTTGCCTTACCAGCGGGTATGATTCAAGCAGAATATTACGAACTGTATTGCCGATACTATAGTATTGCTATTATTGGAGTTATAGAAAACCGCGTGGGCCATAGGCCCGCCCTACAGAACCTACTTAATTATTGTTTTTCAGGAAATCCTGATGCTATGCTGAAATTATCCGAAAATCCACCGATAATTTACCCAAATGATGTAAAAATCGAGGAAATTGAGGGCCAATGGCGGGTGGCACACACTAAAAGCCGTAACGAAAAGGCGCTGGCGATGGCCCTTGGAAAATGGGAGATTCCTTATTTTCTGCCGCTGACAGAAAAAGTAACAAGACGTAAGCAACGTGTATTTAAGTCTTTACTGCCGTTGTTCAGTGGCTATGTGTTCTTTTGCGGCGGGCAGGATCAGAGGCATCAGGCGATGACGACTAATCGGATCGCGAATATCATCGAAGTAACAGATCAAACAAAGCTGATAACAGAACTGTCGAATATCCAGGCTGCGATGGCGAGCGGCCTGCCCATCGATCCTCACCCGCATCTCAAAACCGGCAACCG
>DAOVXR010000295.1 GCA_030636065.1 Sedimentisphaerales bacterium
CCGAAGAACACACTGAGCACGTCTCAATCGATACCGCACAAAAAGACGCACAAGATTTGAGCAATAAGGTCTGCCCAAATTGCGGAACTGTCGGGAAATTTACCGAGCCGATGCCGTTCAAGCTGATGTTCGAGACACAGATGGGCGCGAATGTCGATGACTCGATGACTGTGCATCTGCGGCCGGAGACGGCACAGGGAATATTCACCAATTTCAGTAACGTACTCAATACCACAAGGCTTAAGCTGCCTTTCGGGATCGCCCAGATCGGTAAGAGCTTCCGAAACGAAGTAACGACCAAGGCGTTCATTTTCCGGACACGGGAATTCGAGCAAATGGAGATCGAGTTCTTCTGCGTACCGGGCACCGACGATGAATGGTGGGAGCACTGGAAAGAACAGCGAATGAAGTGGTATCTCGATCTGGGGATACGAAAAGAAAACCTTCGGTTTCGTCCTCATGCAGACGATGAACTGGCACATTATGCCAAGGCATGTGTGGATATCGAATATCTGTTTCCGTTCGGGCAGGGAGACTGGCAGGAGTTGGAAGGGATCGCTAACCGGACCGATTACGACCTGCGGCAGCATCAGCGGGGTATGCGATCAATTACCAAATGGTTCGAGAACGGCAGGGACACAGAAAAAACACCACTGGTTGACGAGCCTGATAATTGGTCAAAAGGACCGCTGAGCTATTTCGACGACGAATCACGTAAACGGTACATACCTTATGTGATCGAGCCGTCGGCGGGGGTTGACCGTGGGATGCTTGCGTTTCTGGTCGATGCCTATGCGGAGGAAGAAGTTCGCGGCGAAAAACGCAATCTGCTGCGATTCCATCCTTCACTGGCACCGATCAAAGCAGCGGTTTTCCCGCTGGTGAAAAAAGACGGGATGCCGGAGAAGGCACGGGCAATCTATAACGAACTACGCCAATATTTTACGAGCTTCTACGACCAGAAAGGAGCGGTCGGCAGACGCTATCGCCGACAGGACGAGGCCGGCACACCGTTCTGTATAACAGTCGATGGCCAAACAGCCGAAGACAATACCGTAACGGTCCGCGACCGTGATTCAATGGAACAAGTACGAATAAACTGCGATAAGCTGCTGGGATACCTGCGGGAAAAGCTGGGAATTTAATATTTAATTGAGCTTTTTAAAAAAAAGGAATCATCTATGAAACGGCTATACCGATCAAAAAATGATGTGAAGCTGGCTGGGATATGCGGTGGCATAGGCGAAGAATGGCAGGTGGATTCCAGTATAATACGGCTGACGACCGTATTCGCAGCCATTGTAACCGGGGTATTCCCCTTAATTATTACCTACCTTGTCGCCTGGATTATTTTGCCGAAAGAACGGCCACCGGAAGAAGTCCCGGATACAAATTAGTAGGGTGGGTCTTTGACCCATGCGCTCTAACCATTCCAAACGGAGAAATAATGACAGATAAAACAATTCGCATAAGTAACATGAAAGACCATGTGGACTGTGAGGTAACGGTCAAAGGATGGTTGTATAATTCGAGGGCGGGCGGAAAAGTACAGTTTTTGATTATCCGGGACGGCAGCGGGATGTGTCAGGCAATACTGGAAAAAAACGAGCATAACGCCGATCTGTTCGCCGAAATAAAACACATCGGCCAGGAGTCTGCGCTGACGGTAACCGGGCAGGTTCGTAAAGAACCGCGAAGTGTCGGCGGTTATGAACTGGCCCTCAACGACGCGAAGATTGTGGACAAAACCGAGGACTACCCGATAACGCCCAAGTCGCATGGGATCGATTTTGTAATGAAACATCGGCATCTGCACCTGCGATCTCGCAAGCCATGGGCACTGGCCCGGATCAGACATACGATCATCGAGGCTATAAGAAACTTCTTCAACGATAACGGTTTTACGCTGGTGGATACGCCTATCTTCGCGCCGGCGGCAGGCGAAGAAACACAAACGTTGTTTAACGTCGATTATTTCGGCGAAGAAGTGGCGTTGTCGCAAACAGGCCAATTGTATCTCGAAGCAGCGGCGATGAGCCACGGAAAGGTCTATTGCTTCGGGCCGACGTTCCGGGCGGAAAAGAGCAAAACACGACGGCACCTGACGGAATTCTGGATGGTCGAGCCGGAGATAGCCTATACCGACCTTGACGGATTGCTGGATGTGGCAGAGCAGTTTATCTGCGCAATTGTGCAGGCGGTATTAACCGAAAGAAAAACGGAACTGGAGATTCTGGAAAGGGACATCGCGTCGCTTGAAAAGATCAAATCGCCGTTCGTAAGGCTAAGTTACACCGAAGTGGTCGAACTATTGCACAGCGACAAAGTAAAGCAATTTATGGAAAACCAACTACAGGAAAAACAAAACCAGGTTACAGAGCTTGAGAAGAATATCGCTCACTGGACGGAAGAACAAAAAACAGCCAAAAAGCAATGGCAGAAAGACAAGCTGGCTCAACAGATACAGACAGCAAATGAGCAGACGACGGAATTACAGGAGCAGATCGAGAATATCCCCCGTCATGCCAAACTGGCGGCGGAGTTTCGCTGGGGCAAGGACCTGGGCGGCTCGGACGAGACGATTATCTCACAGTTACATGAGCGGCCGGTTTTTGTGCACCGTTATCCCAAAGGTTGCAAGGCGTTTTATATGAAGCCGGACGGCTCTGATGAGCGGGTGGTATTGAATTTCGATTGTTTGGCGCCACAGGGGTATGGCGAGATAATCGGCGGGTCGATGCGTGAGGAAAATCACGACGCCCTTCTCGGCAGAATTCACGAAGAAGGACTGCCCGAAGAAGATTATCAATGGTACCTTGACCTGCGTAAGTATGGCTCGGTGCCGCACGGCGGGTTCGGTCTTGGCGTGGAACGGACAGTCGCCTGGCTAACGGGCATAAAACACATCCGCGAGACAATCGCCTTTCCACGGATGATGGGAAAAATATATCCATAAAAGAAACGTAAGCATTCACGCAATTTTTCTTTACCAGACCCCGAAGGGGTCATAACAATAATAGCCGCGGGTGAAGGCCGTAGGCCGAAACCCGTGGTAAAG
>DAOVXR010000031.1 GCA_030636065.1 Sedimentisphaerales bacterium
AATCATCCCCCGTGAACCATAACCAGTGCCCGATCGCGTATCCGAATATCCCACCGATTACACTGGCCAATGAGCAGCTAAGGGCAAATCGCCACCATTTTCGCCTTGCACCGAGAGTAAGCGGCGCCAACAGAACGTCCGGCGGCACAGGGAAAAAACTCGACTCGGCAAAAGACATTATAAACAACGCCCAGCCGCCATAGGGAGTATCAGCCCAGTGCAAAACCCAATCATATAAACGGCGATGCAAATGCCAGCGACTTACACCGGGTCTGTTTTTCTGATCACCGCACTTAATGTTATCAGCCAAATTTTTCTCCTGTTTTACAGATATAATTTGTCGTTGACATACCTGCCATCGAGATTACAATAACAGAAAATAACGGATTGGAAGGGTTTTGTCAAGGTTGACTGCCGGCGTCAAAAGTTCGGCATATATAAATAAGGTTGCGGATTCAGCCATTCAGGGAATAATCTGTGGTGTCCCCTATGTTCGATAGTGATAATATGACGTCCACCGTTGGAACTGTCGCCATGCGGCCCCCGGCCAAGCTGAATTTATCACTGGTGGTTTTTGATAAACGCGCGGATGGCTTCCACGACCTGCATACGGTAATGGCAACTGTCAACCTCTATGATGAGTTGCAACTGCGGATGTCCGACAAACCGGGAATCCAACTTCACTGCGCAGGTCTGGGGTGTCCCGAAACAAGCGATAATCTGGTCTGTCGCGCCGCCGAACTCCTGTCCGAGTACGCACAAATCAAACCGGCAATAGAGATTTATCTGAACAAACGTATTCCCTCCGGTGCCGGCCTCGGAGGCGCCAGCAGTGATGGGGCCGCCTGTCTTGCAGGGCTGAACCGACTCTGGGAACTGAATCTGCCCGGCGAAGAACTGGACAAACTCGCCGCCCAACTCGGATCAGATGTGCCCTTTTTTCTGCACGGGCCCGTTGCGGTCTGTACCGGCAGAGGTGAGATCGTCAAGGAACTGCCGTACCACTGCAGCCGTTCAATTCTGTTAATCGCTCCCGACATCCATACTTCCACCGGCAAAATATATCAACACTATACCTATAACGATGCCCGCGCTCAGGAGGATATGCAGCGAGTCAGTTATTTTCTTCGACGCGGCGATCTGGACGGCCTGATAACCAAAGGTATCAACTCTTTAACAGACGTAACAATGGCATTTGTCAAGCCTCTTGAAAAACTGCGATGTGAAATCGAAAATATCGGCATTTCTCCTGTGCACATGACCGGAAGCGGATCGTGTCTCTTTGCCACTTCCGACTCGCATGACCAGATTACGCAATGGGCTCAACAAATACAAAAACACAACCTGGCCCAAACATTTCAGGTAAAATTTGATAAACAGCCAAACCTTTTCCCGGAGGACCATCATGCAGATATCTGAAATCAGGGTCAAACTGGTTGATAATCGTAATGATCGCCTAAAGGCATTTTGTTCGGTTACTTTCGATGACGATTTTGTGGTACACGATCTCAAGATTATCGAAGGGCTTAACGGTCTGTTTATCGCTATGCCTTCTCGAAAGGTTACCGACCACTGCCATTGCTGCGGCACGAAAAACCATCTACGGGCCAAGTTCTGCAACGAATGCGGCAAACGACTAAAAGAGGACCGCGGACAAAAATACGATGGTGTCAAGTTTCATACCGATATCGCTCACCCTGTCAATACGTCCTGCCGGGAAATAATCCAGGCACAAATCATCGACGAGTATCACGAGGAACTTGAAAGGTCCGAACAGCCCGACTATATGCCGTCCATAACAGACGATCCGGATGATGAATTCGGCGAATCGACTGACACTGCCGAACCAGACCCCGATATTGTCGGGCCTTCATCCAGGCCCTCTGAGCCCACCGATACGACTGCCAAATATCAGGAACTTTTGTCGTCGGCCATACGCGACACGGATGATGATGACGATGGGGACGATGACAATGACGATTCCGGTTTCAGCGATGGTATTCTCTGAACTGCAAAACAATGTTATACCCAGTTGATATCACTGGATGGACAGGATGAAAAGGTGTGAAAAGTTACCGAGAATCTAATTTTGCGTTAGAATGTCAATAATTTTTTCTCTAACCTTTTTCAAGATATTGGGATGAGTCACGCCCAGCTTACGTGCAATGTGGACTTGGCTGTATGCGAAAATGGCCCCACATTTAACAGCAGAGGACTGCTTAAGGCCGGTTCTCGGAAAATGTGGATCGGCATTTTCGATAACCACCTGCATGAGGTCATTATATCGAATATTCGAGGAAATGGGAGCTACAATAACATCAGGGCTGTTCTGATTAAATTGGCCACCTGAAACTACTATGACGGGACGAGCCTTTACCGCCAGGCGATTTGTAAAAGGCGCATCGTGTATTAAGACGATATCGCTTGACAAAAACGTAGCCCTACTCATACCGGATTCCCGTCATCAAAACTGTAAATGTCCTCACTTGGATCGTCCCAGAACGAAAGTGCCCCACTTGAACGACAGACATTATAGGGAATTAATTCGGGTTCCGGCATCTCAAATGCCAGAACGGATTCAGTAGCGGTGTTGCTAATATTTACAAAAGTACTGCTGGCAACATGCCTTGGGTGGGCAGTATTACCATATACGGCAACCGGCAATAAGAACATCGCGTTCGATTTTTGCATATGTGACAATGTTAGAAATGTGTCGGCCATAATTATTCACCCTCCGATGAACATTTAAGGAACTGATATAGATTGTTCTGATTGTATTCATTTGCATGATGCAAAATTGTTCGGATGTCGTCCATATCCAAGTCTTTGCTCATTTCACGGTTATTGAAATCAACCGTAACTTTAACTCCATATCCCTTAGTTTGACTTCTGTCTGGAATTTCCGGGATAGTTTCGATTTTTCTGACGGCTTCCAGTTCGATTACTCTGTTATGGTCATCAGACGGACAATTTATTCGTAATCTAATCTCTCCATTTGAGGGTACATTGAATCTGGTAAAACGTTCAGAAATCAATTTGGTACTGTCTAATTGTGAGGTATTGAAGATGTACTCATTGACTTGGCCAACACGTAAAACTTTCTTTCCTGGAAAGGTTTGTTTGAATATTTTGAGACAATCAACGACTATCACATCCAGTTGGCCCAAGTCTGTTTCTTCCTCAAATGCCACTATCTTCCGCGGGAATATAAAAACGGGACCTCTTTGCGAAATAGCCATAGTTGGGAGATCAATTTCACCTTTACCAGGAAATATAAATTTTTTTCTGATAAGGAACTCAGAGGGATACTGCACCAGGCTTTCAAAGAGGTTTGGATATTTGTCAACCAGTCTATTACCAAACTCAAAAAGTTTGTGCCTATCGAGTTTATACTCTATAACAGGTCGTATATCGATACCAACCTTTTCGGTGTGGTCATCAATAAAAGTAGGTGAAAACTCAAAGGGCGCAGCCATATTAAAACTCCAAATCCTGATAATATCATTTTTGTGTTCATTAAAACACTATACAGATCACACATAATATATCTGTATCATGGCTTCAAATATTATAGATACAATCCATATATTCCATAAAATCGATATAATCGAACTTTTTTCAGATATATCGATCACTTTAAGCTATTCTTCTTACTTGAGTTATATCGGTCAATAGGAATGCCGGTCGTCAGCAATTCCTTCTACTGATTCGGTTAACATTAGAACAGACAACAACCTGTTTAATTATAACATCATTTCTTATATGGTCAACCAAATATTTTAGCAGCTTCATGCTGGATAATGTGGGTTATGTGACCCATTACATAGTTCTTTTTTCCGGCTTCTACATCGAATCTTTCTCTAACGCTGGTATTTGCGAATACCGGTTAACGGCAGTGCTCCGAGCGGTCCGAAGCGGCTGCCGAAAATCATAATCCTGCGCAGTTTGCCGCGAAATTGTCGATCTCGGCTCTGCTGGTGAATGGTTTCACTACAGTTTCCAATAGTCAGCATACCGTTGCCCCTGCCGATGGCCCCACGTGCATAACTTACAGTCCGATCAAGTTGGGCCGGGGTATCCTCATCACCAAAGTACCAGTGGACGTTATCTTTGGCTTTTGTTCCATCGTATGTTACCGCGAAAAACACCCATCGATTTGCCCATAGTTTCCCATGTGAACTAAAGTTCAGAACATGATCCGACAGTTCATTTATCGACAGTCTCAGCCGCCCGTCACTTAGGCACACAAGATCAAATCCTGAATCGCAATCATTATTCAGATTAAACGCAATCCGATTACCACTACTGCCGACATCCAGGCTTGCGGGATTCAACCAGCCCATAATAGTAAAAGAACGCAACTCTTCAAGTTCCTTCAGCGGTTTATCGCCAACCCGGATGCACTTCCACTGTTTGCCCTCACTCAGATTATAGATGCCGTCTTTGTTACGTTCTATTGGGCCGTGCAGGCTTACCGGCGGCGTGTCGCCCTGGGGTACGCCGACCCGCACAATCGGAGTACTCGGATCGGCATCCACCATCACATGTAAAAACCTCGTGGTTTCCCGGTCTGTCCGATTGATCACCCTTAACGAGACGGTATAAAAACCTGGCTTGTCATACTTATACGCCGGGTTTGCCTCGGTTGAGGTTGTCCCGTTACCGAATTTCCAAAGGTAGCGCAGCCTGTCCGATTCCGTAGAACTTCGAAACTTCACTTTCAATGGGGCGATTCCCTCATCCGGCGACGCCGATATCGTAACGTCAGGACGAAGCACCTCGTTCGGCTGATAACGAATCAGTCGCAATAAATAATCGGCACCGGGCGGCGTGAAATCCGATTCGCCCGGATAGATGTTACCAAGCGATGTTACCTTCATTTTGTCTGTGTCAATCCCATCGGCCTTGTAAGGTTGGTAACCCGTCAGCTTGAGCCTGGTCGGCTCAGCAGTGGTAAAGTAAATCAGATAGTACGCCCCGGGTTTGCAGAAAACATAATTACCCGGCGACACATCGGGCGCCGGTACCATCTGTTCGTCGGCAACCTGCTCCATAACCCCACGCAGGAACGCAAGGTAATGTTTATTCGCCTGCGTTGGCGGCGACTCGTATTGATTCAATTGTTCTGCCGGCTCCGCTACGGCCGGATTAATCATAACAAGCAGCCATCCCGCTGTTAATAAACATAGTGTCTTATTCCACATCGTATTTACCTCCGTTGTAACCGTTCACACTTTTTACAAATTGAACATCCGGAACACTCGGCCTGATCCTCATATTCAATAATACTTTTAATCAAATGACCTGCCTCGTTGGGGCCATATTCTCGCGCCACGGTATAAACATTGTTTATCAGCCGGTGCAACAGCTTATCGACAATACGATTGACCGCCGCCTCCATCTTTTGTTTCTGCATAGTCGTAATATCACTTTCACCGGTTAGGAAACTCTCAAGTTCCGCTTTGCTCAACTGGTGGAATCTCTTACGAAGTTTTCCGATCAGCGGCCCGATGTCCATAACTCCGAACCAGTCCATAAAGCCGACGACATTATCGGCAATAATCTCTTTTGCCTGTCCGACATCCTCCTGCCGAGCCTCGATGTTCTCCTGGATTACGTCCGCGAGGTCATCGACGCTATATAAATGGATACCTTCAAGTTCATTAACGGCTGGGTCGAAGTTCCGCGGAACAGCAATATCAATAATCAGCAGCGTCCCTTCACGCCGACCGGTAAAACAAGACTGCTCAAAAAGATATTCCTTTGTCTGAACCGCCGCAACTACAATATCGACCTGTAACAGACTGTCCTGCAATTGCTCCCATTCCCCGGCAGCTATATTATACTTTTCGGCCATTGCCCCGGCCCGGCGAAACGTGCGATTGAAAACAGTAATATTTTTACAACCAACCTCCAGCAGATGCCGTACAAGCAGTTCTCCCATCTCGCCCGCACCGATTACGGCCACCCGCGCCGCGGCAATGTCCTCGAACAGTTGTTTCGCCAACTCTATCGCCACTCCAGCCACACTCACCCGCCGTTGAGCGATGGAAGTAAGAGTATAAACCTCCTTACTCGTGGCAAACGCGCAATGGAACAGCCGGTTGAGTACCTTGCCTGTGCATTTTGCCTTCACCGCCAGCCGATAGCTCTCCTTTACCTGTGCTACGATCTGCGACTCGCCTACCACCAGGCTGTCCAGACTCGTTGCTACCGTCAACAAATGTCTGGCTGCCTTTTCATTGTCATGGACATACAAAAAGCTCTTAAAGGTTTTTGCTTCCACTTCACGAATATCGCCGATAAAGCTCACCAGCTTGTCGGTATCGGGAATGGTGTCCCGCCGCGCAGCGAGATAAATTTCCGTCCGGTTACATGTGGAAAGCAGCGCAAATTCGGCTTCGGGAAACTTTTCCTTCAACTGTACGAGAGTATCGCTTACCTGCGTACCGCTAAAGGTGAGCTTCTCCCGCACCGATATCGGCGCCGTCTTATGATTCAGTCCTATTACTCTTATCTTCACTTTGTTCCACCAATTATGAATCCAGGTTTAAGTCGCGTAATTATGAAGTCCTCCGAACAACTTCGATAGATTCACCCACAACAACGTTATCATTATCGCTGCCATTCCCGCTATTGCCCAGATGCTGTTGATCCGTGCGTATCTCCTGCCGTACATATAACGGAAATGAAAATACGCAAGGTACACCAGCCATGAAGCCAGCGACCATAATTCCTTCGGGTCCCAACCCCAGTAATCGCCCCACGCCAGGTGCCCCCACCAGCTACCGAGGATAAGCCCTAATGTCATCAACGGAAATCCAAGGCAAATCATACGATATGTAGCCTGTTCATAATCGACCAAAAACTCACCCTTCGGTCCCGCCGGGCAGCTTAACTGACATATCGCCTGTGCCGTTGCCTTGGTCATAATCACATAGGAAATTACATATACGGCCACGTGCGGCGCGAACAGAAAGCATTGCAGCGCCGGTGGCAACTGCTGTGGCGCCGCGTCAAAGACAAAACCAGCAGGGAACAGCAACGCAATTCCAATCAGCATGTCCATTGGCTCCACTCCAACGCGCAGGCGTCGCCGAGAGAATACAGAAAGTGGATAGATCAGCATTCCCATTGTGAGGAACACTTCAAACAGGTTTTGCATCGGTACATGGTCAACGTGAACCCACCGATAAATGAAGGCAATTACCGCGATTACAAAGCCGGTCTGATATACCAATGTTCCTGTTTTATGCCGTTGCCATATAGTCGATACGAACGCCAACCCATACGCCGCCATCGCGGCATAGATCAGACATCCCTGAATTGTCCATTTAATCGCCATATTATTATTAGGCATTACGCGGGCCACAGGCCCGCCCTACCATTATATTTCGAAACCAAAAGTGCCAAAATACGCCGGCGCAAAGTAAAAAATATCCCGCGAAAACAACCATCAATCCCGTATCGCTTCGCACCGACAAAATTGTATATTGACCCGATTTGTGATCGTAGTCCGACTGATAAAAATAGTGTCCCCCGTAATGCAGCGGTTTGTTCACCTCAATTGTCTTGAGCGTTCCGGCCTGTCCATCCTCCACTTTTAGATCGCTGAAATAATCTTTCGGCATCAGCACATATCGCATTTGTAATTGCCCGTCACCAAGAACATTGAAATCCGGGAACCGCTCAAATATATATTTTTTCTCCGTTTTGCCATCCGGCCGACTTATTTCCACCTCTATCGCCGGGTTTTCGCCTTTTCCAATATCATCACTGACTTGTCGTTGGCCGTCTTTGATATTAATGCGAAAATTCCGGAACGTCTGTAAAATCCTGATCCGCGGCAGTTCCGGCCCCATATCAAATTCTTCGCCCACCAGAACCTTCATCTGTCCTGCCGGTTTTTTTTGCGTATAGATCAGCAGTTTGCCGTTGTTCTCATAATATTCTATCCGGAAATCATTAAGCCGCACATGGAACGGTAATTTTTCTAAATATGACTGATCGGCCGGGGTGGTTCGTCTTTGCTTTTTGAGGTCGCGAAACATCATGTTGATTTGTTCGATAGTCATAATACGATTTTCGCTTTGTCCCTCGAAAATCGCCATGTATCCGTGCGGAACGCCGGCGCTGCCGAAATATTCCCGCAGCAATTGATGCCCCGCCTGCGAACCGTACATCCCCCCAGTCAATACCAGTACGCAACCGGCATGTATCAACAGCAGCCCCGCCTTTTGCCGCAGTCGTCCAAATATCAACATTCCACCTGTCAACAGCACTGTAATCGCCACCCAGAAAAACACCAGTGCCGGTGAATTGAAAAGCTCCTTTGCCCGCTCGGTTCCCAGAAAAGCCCCGATAATTGACAGGGCCGTCAATGCCACTATCAGCAGCAGTCCCACCCACATTACAAGCCTTTTCATTTTAATGTTTGTTATCATAGTCAGTAGTTGTCAGTCTATACTATTCTCGCGAAAAATGAAGCTGAAAATGCGCATAAGGTGATTATTTGGAATCCATGCCAGCCAGAAAACGGCACCGATGGCCGCTGATTTCAGCGTTGACACTATCTATGATATGATATACTTTTAACGGTGATTATTTAGTAATTGTTGCGGAAAGAAGCCGGGTTACGCATTAAAACTGGAGAAATAAATGGAAGAACAGCGGAATCAGGAAAACAGCAGTGATGATATGATACGTGGTTTGCCAATGTTCACCGCGTCGGCGCCTGAGGTTCTGGCAAAAGAAAAAGCGGAACTGGTGGAACTGGAGGGCAAAGGCGCATTGCGGCGGTGGCGCGGGTACTTTTCCAAAACCGGTCCCGGCTGGCTCCAGAGCGCTTTGGTATTAGGTAGCGGTTCGGCTATGGCCTCGCTGTTTGCGGGGGCCTTCCTGCAATATAAACTGCTCTGGGTTCAACCCCTGGCGATGATACTTGGGATAGTTATGTTTGCGGCAATGTCGCATCAAACCCTATCTACAGAGTATCGGCCGTTTTACGCGATGAAATGTTTTATTCATCCCGCTCTGGCCTGGAGTTGGGCCATCGGGGCGCTGGTGGCGACGATCATCTGGCATTTACCGCAGTATGCCCTGGCGGCAGGTATGACCGAAGACATGATCAAGACTGTTACCGGATGGGAGCCGGCGTCAGAAGCCACGCAGATAGCGCTGTTAATCGGAATAGGGCTGGTGATTTTGAGTATATCGACCACCGTTGTCTGGAGCTACAGCAGCGGACACAAAGGCATTCGATTCTACGAACGCGCACTGAAAGGTCTGGTCTGGATGATTATCCTTGCGTTTTCGTTGGTGATAATCCGTCGGGCGCTCGACGGCGGCATTGAGTGGGGCAAGATGTTCAAGGGTTTTTTGCCGTTGTACATTCCCACAGATCATCGTGGTGTTTCCGTAGTGATGGCGGCTTTCGGGGCTGCTACCGGGATAAACGCGACGTTTCTTTTTCCTTATACACTACTGGCGCGTGGCTGGGGCAGGGAACATCGGGGACTAGCGCGGTTCGATTTGATAACCGGTATGCTGATACCGTTTTGTATCGCTACTTCGTTGATGGTGATTGCCACCGCGTGCACGATATACGATCCGGGGAAGTTTGCCGAAGGCTCGACGATGTTGTCCCCCATCATGGCGGCAGAGATGTTTCAATCGGCTGGGTTGAGCGTATTTTTCTCAAGAATAGTCTTCGGCCTTGGGATTGTCGGCATGGCCCTGAGTTCAATTACCATGCACATGCTCATTAGCGGCTTTGCCGTATGTGAAATATTCGGAATCAAGCCGAGCGGTTGGCGCTATCGGCTGGCGTGCATGCTGCCGGCGCCTGGGTTAGTGGGCGTAGTGCTCTGGAAATATGTGGGGGCCTGGATTGCCATTCCAACCTCGGCAATCTGCGGACTGATGCTGCCGATAGCCTTCATTGGATTCTTTATCCTGAACAACAGCAGTAAATATCTCGGTGACGATAAACCGAGCGGAACCAGGGCATTGGTTTGGAATATCGCGATGATTGTATCAATTCTCGTTACCCTGGCGAGTATTGCCTATTATCTACATTCGCTCATCGCGAAATATCTTTCCTAATGGTAACGGTTACCTCATTTTATATCCGCCTTGGGAGGATATAATCATTGTTAGACGCTTTTTATCAAAAGGAATTTGACCATGAGTTGTATATCCGACTTCTCCCAGCCCTTTCCTCAAACTGGGCGCCTGGCAGAAAACCTAAATCTCTCGC